>JBAQUK010000085.1:0-1930 GCA_049297455.1 Desulfosalsimonadaceae bacterium
GGTTTTCAGAGTCCAGCTGAAAGACTGAACTCTTTTCGGTATCATGATAACTGGTTACATAATCTCACGATTTCGGCTTCTTTGGGAGGCTATAGGAGTGTTCCCCAAAATCCGTTATAAACAGGAAAAATCATATCTTTTATTTTTTTCACTATCATTGAATATGCAAAAATCAAACCGGACAACGCTGGAAAAAAATAGAGATATGATGACCGTCGTTTGTTTTTTCATCTCTTACCACAACGCCTTCGCATTCCACATACATCACATCATCCGGCGCTACTTCATCCGGAAGCATTAAAACGATTTCAAGGCATGTCATCATCTCAATGGGCCGGTCGACCCGGCAGCATATCCCGCTCATGCTCAAATTAACCGTCTCGGCACTTACGTTGCGCTTATCCGCCACCAGATTCATCGGAATACGGGTTTCGATCCTGGGATACCGGCGTCTTTCAGAAAGGAATTTTTCCGGTTGCTGCATGATGAATGGCTCTCTCGCAAAAAATGAATTAAATGTTTACCAATTCAAACCGGCAAAACCGAATCACTCTTAAACGCTGTAAAGAAGGGCTATAATCTTTTGGGAGATATCAGTGGGATTGCTGGTTGATATGTTGCATCAAATACTGACTGAGATCAAGAATAAATAAACTGATTTGTGATCACAGCCAGTAAACAGATGCGGTGGAAGTAAAGTCCGCACGGACGGTAGGTCCGCACGTTCCCTTCAGCCTTCCACCTATTCCCTATCCGAACCAGATTGACTTTCGCCGTTCCAGGCCCTTTTCCAGCATCTGCCTGCCGATGTCCCATACCATCCGGTGATTCCGTTCCACCAGGGCACGATCGGCGACATCCTCCGGGCTGCCTTCCAAATGGATCGGCCGGGAAATATAATAAGTGAATTTTACCGGCCGCGGCAGAGGCCCCCAGCCGAACCACACAGGAAACGCATACTTGGGGTGCCCGAAGATCCGGCTGAACACACGCATTCTGCCGAGTATGCGATAGGTATCGTCCGTGCCGATCCCCATGTGAAGAATGATGGGCGCACCGGTTTTCATGGCCACCTCGATAAACCCGAAACTCTTTTCCCAATGAAGTTTATACCGGCCTTCAGGCCCTTTCCAGGCATCCCGGGCACCGCCCGGATATACGTTCACCATATGTCCGGCCTCAAGAAAACGGATGGCATTCTCCTGGGTTCCGGATAATCCTCCCAGGGAGGTCCAGAATTTCCGGGAGACCGGATCGAGAAACAGGTGATAATCGCCAAGTCCCCGGGGCATGCGTCCGGTGGCATCATAAACCGCAAGGAAAATGCACGCGGCATCAAAGCCTATAATTCCGTGATTCCCCACCAGAAGAGCCGGGCCCTGTAGGGGAAGATTTTCAAGACCGATATATGTGGGCCTGAAATATCTGGAAAGGAAACTGACAATCGGACGGATTTTCATCACCAGATCCATATCCAGAGGATCATTGTCAGGATAGACGTCCGGCGGCGTCCTGAACAGCCTGGAAAATGCATAGCCTTTAAACACCGGGATCTCCTTTCAATCAACGCCGATTTTTTTTCTTTGAAGCCTTGGCCTGTTTGCGTTTCTTTTTTTTGTTCTTTTTGTCATCGTTTTTCAATTTGGTGGAGTCGCGTTCTGAATAGCCGGGGAATAAACCGTTCGACATAGCGCCTGAAGATGCGGCACTTTTTGATTTTTCATTAAAACAAGACCACCAGGACATCCCGGCGTGAATATCATCTAAACGGTTCCGTTCAAGGGAAACAGCATTTACAAATTGACCGTTTTTGGATAGATTGTTATGTCCCACCAGCGTAGAACGGGTGACCGTTGCAATCGTTGCTCAAGGTCTGATTTTTCGTTGCCGCAAATTTTAACACCTTTCTCATATGAAACATCCAATAGCC
>JBAQUK010000086.1:0-2278 GCA_049297455.1 Desulfosalsimonadaceae bacterium
TGCCACCTGCTCAAAAAAAGATATTTTCTTATATACAGACACAAATTCAATCGACACCGGGCTTGTTCAACCACCGGATAAGATCGTGGTTCGCTTCGCTCTCACGATCTATCCTTATTCGTTAGGCAAAATATTGGTGTTTTCATCCTTAATTCAATATTCAAGGTCTGCCCCCCCAATTTCCCCTTTAAACCAACGTTATGTCAGCCCCAGTCTTTCACTTGCCATCCTTTTTCTTATAACATTGCTCGATGATGCCAGTTAATTGAACTTCCGAGAGGCACAATTCCTTATTGCGCATAATGCCTTTGATAAGGACAATTTCAACCGGCTTGCTTTTGGCAGATGATGCGCTGTCAATATCGGGATTCACGGAAATGATCACTTCCAACACATCATCTCTAACCTTGGCTTTTGCATTAATGGACGCCACACCTTCCAATTCGTGCAGGTAGACATTGCCATCCGGGAGTTTTTCGATAAGCTTGACATTCGTGGAGATAGGTTTTATAGTCACACTGGCCTTATCTGCCGTGTATTTTGCACCATCAATGTTTGGGTTAAAGGAGTAGACGGCATCACCATACACAGCCCACGCACCTTCTGAGTAACTAATACCAGATTCACTCTTCTTTTTTTCCTGGGATAATATCACTGGAAGGGACGCTTTGATCGTTTTATCCGCTAAAACCTCGATGTATAGCTGACCATTGGGATGCCACCACTTGCCAATGAATTGCCTATCTTCAGACGAGAATCTCGAGCAAGAGAACAATAAAAAAACTGTCAACAAAATAGAATAGCGAAGCGTTTGCATTGAAACCTCCCCTTTTAGTGTCCTAAGAAATGACCTTTCCTCAATAGCTTCGGCCTGTCAGAAGATACAGGGAATTCTGTCAAGCCTGCTCGTATCTTCCTAAAGCTTCCGTAATCTCTGCAACAATGGCCTGGGATGGAACAAATCTCAGTGCAAGCGAGCCGGGTACAAACAGACGAACTCCCAAGACGACATTCACATAGACGATAAGGAGCAAAGCGACTCCGGCCTTGATGAGAGTGATGACTATGGCAAGAGAAGTAGAAGGCATAAAGGGCCCGGTGAATAAATTCGTTCTACCACTTTTTCTCGATTGAACCCTGACTATACATCCGCTTAATGCACCCTTGATTACCTCAATGCGCTTTCCCTTCTCCCTTATATTGTGGTGAAGCTTCTTGCGTAAATATTCTACAATACTCTGTTTGTCGACGTTTCCTGACAACTGTATCTTAGCCATCTTTTCCTCCTTTCCGTTGATAGTATCTGACCCCCAACGTTGCGGCTCAGCGGCGCGCGGCTTCTTGCGCGTTCGCTGCAGCCCATGGTTGAACGAAGCCGCTATGCGGCGGAAAAATCAAAAATGGTGTATACTCCACGTATCTGTCCAATTTCGGGCATTTATAAAAAAGGAGTATACATAATGATCCCAACAGAAGTAAACCGGTTTGAAAAACTCTATCAAAGTCACCTGAGATTACTCAAACTTCAGGGCAAAAGTCAAAAAACCATTGATGCCTATTCCCGGGCTGTCCGCCGGGTCAGGGACCATTTTGATTGTTGCCCGGATCAATTGACCCCGGAACAATTAGAAATTTATTTTGGCGAATTGGTTGATACCCACTCGTGGAGTACCGTCAAAATCGATCGAAATGGCCTGCAATTTTTCTGGAGGCATGTGCTCAAGCGGGACTGGAACTGGATTAACATTATCAAACCGCCAAAGATTTATACCATACCTGATATTCTTACCCCTTTCGAAATAGAGCGGCTCATCGGGAAAACCCGCAAACTGCGCTACCGTGTTTTTTTGTTGACCAGCTACTCAATGGGACTTCGTTTGGAAGAAGCCTTGTCTCTCCAGGTCGGTGATATTGATGCCGGTCGTAAACGGGTTCATATCCGCCGGGGCAAAGGGCATAAAGATCGTCTGGTGCCATTACCGGATCTCACTTATGAGGGATTGCGTGAACTCTGGAAAAGGCATCGTCATCCAAAATTCTTATTCCCGAATGCCGGCGGATCCATGGAAACAATTCAACAGGCGACAACACATATGGACAGAGGAGGCGCCCAAAATGCAATGAAAGTAGTGGTCGCGGAATGCGGCATAAAAAAAAAAGTCTCTATACACTCCCTTCGCCACAGTTTCGCCACTCACCTCCTTGAACGCGGCTTAAGCCTTCGTCATATCCAGGCGCTGCTTGGTCATGCCAGTCCCAATACAACTGCACGTTATGC
>JBAQUK010000087.1:0-10538 GCA_049297455.1 Desulfosalsimonadaceae bacterium
CCGGTCTGGTTGCTGTGAAAAGTGGCGCGGTCCTGACCATCCAACCCGGCACCAAAATCATCGGCCAGAGCGGCACCGGCGCCAATACCAGTTACCTGGTGATCGACAAGGGGTCCAAGATCATGGCCAATGGCACCGAAACCCAACCCATCATCTTTACCTCAAAAATCGCCCATGAGGGCGGGGTGGAAGCGCCGGGACAATGGGGCGGATTAACGCTCATCGGCAATGCTGCTGATGTCGGTGTCGCTCCCGGAGATGAACAGGTTTCGGCCTATGAAGTCAACACGAATTTTGTGCCCGGCAACACCAACGCTGCCGATAGCTCCGGTGTTCTGCGCCATGTCCAGATTCTGAACTCCGGCATCACCATGGAACAGGACAAGGAAATCAACGGCCTTTCACTGGTGGGCGTCGGAAGCGGCACTGTCGTTGATCATGTCACCGTAAAGCGCAGTGACGATGACGGCATCGAGATCTGGGGCGGCACCGTCAATGTAACCAACGCAGCCATCGAATACTGCACGGATGACTATTTTGACGTTGACGACGGGTATTCCGGAACGGTCACCAACCTGACCATCAACCAGCACACTGACGGCAATGCCGGCATTGAAATGTCCGGTACCACTGACGCTACTTTTATCGGGTTAAATTTGACCCAGAATTTCTCGGATAAAGAGGGCGCCATTTTCTTCAAGAAAGACGGGATCGGCGGTCATTTTGAAAATTGTCAGATTATCGACAATGTCGATGACGGCCAGACTATCGTTTCCCAGGGAGACGCGGACGAGGCCAATATCTCTTTCACCAATGTGACCATCACCAGTCCGGATATCGCCACCAACTTTGTCAATCTGGACGGAACCGGCACCGCCGCCGATATTGAGGAGCGTTTTGACGCCGGCGTCGGCAATGAAGAGATCAGCACGAATACCGAACCGCCTGTATCTTCCACTCTGGCGGGCGATATCACCACAGACATGACCCTGACGGCCGGCACGGTGTGGGAGCTTTCCGGTCTGGTTGCTGTGAAAAACGGTTCAGTCCTGACCATCGAACCCGGCACTAAAATCATCGGCCAGAGCGGCACCGGCGCGAATACCAGTTACCTGGTGATCGACAAGGGGTCCAAGATCATGGCCGATGGCACCGAAGCCCAACCCATCATTTTTACGTCAAAAACCGCCCATGAGGGTGGGGTGGAAGCGCCGGGACAATGGGGCGGATTAACGCTCATCGGCAATGCTGCTGATGTCGGTGTCGCTCCCGGAGATGAACAGGTCGCGGCCTATGAAGTCAACACGAGCTTTGTGCCCGGCAACACCAATGCCGCCGATAACTCCGGCGTTCTGCGTTATGTCCAGATTCTGAACTCGGGTATTACCATGGAGCAGGACAAGGAAATCAACGGCCTTTCACTGGTGGGCGTCGGAAGCGGCACGGTCGTTGATCACGTCACCGTAAAGCGCAGTGATGATGACGGCATCGAGATCTGGGGAGGCACCGTCAATGTAACCAACGCCGCCATCGAATACTGTACGGATGACTATTTTGACGTTGACGACGGGTATTCCGGAACGGTCACCGACCTGACCATCAACCAGCACACGGACGGCAATGCCGGTATTGAAATGTCCGGTACCACCGCCGCTACTTTTATCGGGTTGAAGCTGACCCAGAATTTCTCCGATAAAGAAGGCGCCATCTTCTTTAAGAAGGACGGCATCGGCGGTCATTTTGAAAATTGTCAGATTATCGACAATGTCGATGACGGCCAGACCATCGTTTCCCAGGGAGACGCGGATGAGGCCAATATTTCTTTCACCAATGTGACCATCACCAGTCCGGATATCGCTGCCAATTTTGCCAATCTGGACGGCACCGGCACCGCTGCTGATATTGAAGCGGCGTTTGACGGCGGCATTGGAAACACGGAACTCTAAAGATGTGTGCAAATGATCAGTTGTCAGTGGCTGTTTGCACTGACAACTGATCATTTATGACTAAAATAAACGATAATTATGTGATTACAGAAATTTGAGGTAGCGATTGTGACAATGTATATTAAGTCTTTCACCGCTTGCGTGTGCCTAATGCTCTTGCTTTCTCCGACGTTAGGGAGGGCCGATGATACGGAAATGGTTAGGTCCATTATGACATTACGGTCTGATGTGGAATCGCTTTATACAAAGATTGACGAGAATAAGGAATATCATAAAGCGCAGATGAAATCACTGGCACTCCAGATTGCAGACAGCGAAGCACAGATTAACCGGATCAATACATCGATTAAACTGGCGGATCAGGAACTTCAGAAGATCCAGGATATCATCGCGGAAACGTCAACCGATAATGTTGAGCTGAAACCGATGTTATATGAAGCAATTACCATGTTGGAAAGAAACATCAGGGAGGGGCTTCCATTCAAAGTGCCGGAAAGGCTGGCTGCACTTGAAAAGATCAAGTCCGATCTCAGGGACCAAACCATTACGGATGAGAGGGCGCTTGCGCTCCTTTGGGCGAGCTATGAGGATAATATCCGAATGACCAGCGAGATTGGTTTGTTTAATCAGCAAATAACAATAGATGGTCAGAATGTAATGGCGCAGGTGGCCAAAATCGGCTCTGTCATGCTCTTTTTTTTAACCCCGGATGACAGGGTTGGATACGTCGTTAATGAAGGCGATGGGTATTTATATAAAACCGTCAATGACAAAAAGAAACGAGAATTGATACTGGCGCTGTCGGATGCTCTTACCAAGCAGATTCGAACCGGGTACTTCAGCATTCCGAACGCGCTTGTTTTGACAGGAGGTGCCCAATGAGATCTCGGATATTCATTTCACTCATTTTTCTCATGGCCTTTCTCATAACGTGTCCAGCGATTGCAGATGAGCTTTCGGACGCATATACGAAGGAATATACATTCCTTAAAGCCCAGAAAGACGAGCTTGTCCATAGGCTGGAAAAAGAGAAGGACCAACAATTACAGGAGATAGAGAATGCCGAGAAAAAAGTATATTCTCTGCAGGACAGGCATGTTTCGCTGTCAAAGGAACTGAAGCAAAAAGAAAGTGACATTGAAAAGACGCAGGATAAGCTTCAGGATGCGACCAGCAACAAGGAAATTATCGATAGCGTGATCATCCAGGCTAAAATGGGGCTCGAGAAGTTCGGGATCAAACTGGATGATACGGCCGAATCCAAAGCAAGCACCATGGTTCATGCGTTTCATTCTTCAGCAATTCTGTATCAGAATCTTTCCTCAATGCACACAGAAGAAGGCCAGTTCTATCTTCTGGACGGCACGGCTGCAAGCGGGGAAATTGTAAAGGTCGGCAATATTGCCGCCTATGGCATATCAGCAAAGCAGAGCGGCGCCCTGGCGCCGGCTGGAAACGGTGAATACAAACTATGGAACCAGCCGGGCAGCGATGATGACGCCAAGGCGCTTTATGGCCGAAATATGCCTGATGTGCTGGATATTTTCGTATATGAGAACCAGGAAAAGGATGCCGACTACCACAAGGAAAAAACATACAACGACATTTTTAAAGCCGGCGGCTTCATCGGCTACATTATCGTGGTGCTCGGGATCATTGGCTTCCTGCTCTTCCTGGCAAGGATTCTCTTCCTGGCAAGGGCGGGAAGCAAGGTAAATCAAATTACCGGGATTGTTTACGAGAAAATCGAAAGCGGCAAGGTGGCGGAAGCCTATGAGGCCATAAAGGAGTTCAAAGGATCCACCGCCCGGGTGATCAAGGCGACCCTGCGAAACATCACCAGCGAAAGAGACCATATAGAAGACGTCATTACTGAAAGTATCTTGAATGAAAACAGGGCGCTTGACCGGTTTGGCAGTTTCATCATGGTCATCGCCGCCGTCGGCCCGCTTCTTGGCCTTCTGGGGACGGTGACGGGTATGATCAAAACTTTCGATGTCATCACCATTTACGGCACGGGTGATCCGAAAATGTTGAGCGGCGGTATCTCTGAAGCGCTTGTTACCACCATGTTCGGTCTAGAGGTGGCCATCCCCCTGATGCTCCTGGGGAACCTTGCCAATGGCTGGGCTGAAAACATCAAGGACTCAATGGAACAGGGCGCCCTTCATGTCGTTAATCTATATGAGAAGTTTGCAAACAAAAAATGATGGAAATTATAACAGCAAATCTGAAATTGTTTGCCGCCATTATGGACAAAGGCGGCTGGGTCATGTGGGTACTCTTTTTTTTAAATTTGATGCTCTGGTATGGCCTTGGATACCGTAGATTCAGCATGCAAAGAGGAATCGTGGATGACATCCGGTTAATGGTCAGCACCCATATGAAAGAAGACGGCAAGGGTAAATGCAGGGGTATCCTGGACTATGCGATTGTGGATGCGCTTAAAGCCGCTTCCGAGGCTCGGTCCATCGGGAAAAGGCCGAGGAATTATATTGAGGATGCCCTTTGGCCCTACGAGAGGAGTCTTAAAAGGTATTCTTTTCTGGTGATGACAATCGTTGTTCTGGCGCCCCTTATCGGCTTGCTGGGCACTGTTTTAGGTATGATCGAAACTTTTGACGCCCTTCAAACCAGCGCGATGTTTTCCCAGGGAGCCAGTATTTCCGGCGGTATTTCCAAGGCATTGTTCACTACCGAGCTGGGTCTGATCGTCGCCGTTCCCGGGCTGATTATGGGGAGGGCGCTGGACAAGCTTCAACGGCAGTATACCCTTGAGTTCGAGCAGATTACGGACATTATCAGCACAAAGGAATCATCAAGATGAAGCTTAGAAGAAAAGATCAGAGCGTGGATAGTATTGATATTTCTCCTCTGATTGACTGTGTTTTTCTCCTTCTGATTTTTTTCATGGTCACAACGACTTTTGTCAAGGATATGAAACTTGACCTGGACCGGCCGAGTGCGGCATCCGCCTCTCTAATCAATGAAGAAAAGGTGATCCGGGTGTATATCGACAGCAACCGCGAGGTCTTCGTCGACAATCAGCCGATCAAGGTGTGGGCCATACAGAGCAAGCTCCGGGATATGCTCAGGAGTTCCGCAAAGAAGGCCGTTCTTGTCATCAGTGACGCGGGAATACCCGTTGAGTCTCTTATCGATGTGATCGATGAATGCAAAATGAGCGGCGCCGAAGATGTCGCCGTATCCACCAACAAGGAAATGGGGGTATAATGCGGACCACAGGTGTTTACAGTCCTAAGTCCGCTGGTGTCGGTGCGTTTCTTGCCATGCTGCTGGGCGGCGTGTTGATGGTTCTGCTTATTGCGGCACTGAACAAGTCGGTGGATCTAAAAGAAGATAGCGTCAAGAAACAGACGCGCATTGTCAAGATGGAAAAGGCACCGAAAGAGGCGGTAAAACAGGAAAAACCAAAAGAGAGGCCCCAGGCAAGACGCGTCAAAGCGTCTTCAAAGGCCCAGCCGCCTGACCTGAGCAACATGATTGGCGGCATTGAGATGGATATTCCCGAATTTACCGCCGCAGCCGCAGCTCTGGGTGATTCAAAGGAGCTGCTTGATGGTATCGCCGAGGATGCCGTCATGACCGAGGAAACCGTTGACAGCAAACCTCAGTTGACACACAGGGCGGACATCGAGTACCCGGCCAACGCCGCCAAAGAAGGCATACAAGGGTATGTCGTTGTGCATCTGCTGATTTCAAAAGATGGAAATGTTCAGCTTTCCAAGGTGCTGGAAGCGGAACCCCAAGGCGTGTTTGAAACATCCGTGTTAAACGGTACAAAAGACTGGCGGTTTACCCCTGCCAGATACAAGGGTGAGCCGGTTCAGGTATGGGTGAAGCAGAAAATCAGTTTCAATACATAATTCCCTCCCTTATTTCCAAACAGCCGCTATGCATACAGTTCAGGCCCTTTCCATTGCTATTGGAGAAAGATAAGAGGTTATAATGAAAAAAATCGTAACGATACCTATGTTGCTTATATTAATAATGACTGCAATGACTTATGCTCAGGATGCCGAGGAATCGACGGAAATAGATCACCTGGCGCTGGCGGCCCTCATGATACATGATGGTCATCTGGACAAGGCCGAGGCGGAGCTTTCCATGATGGATACGTCAGTGGCGTCATTTGACGCCGCAACGTATCATACCATACGCGGAGTGCTTGATTCCAAAAAGGACCGTTATGAAAACGCAATTGAAAACTACCTGATTGCTGTCGAAGCCACAAAATCCAAAATCTTTGAGTCTCCCGATCTGAAAAAAGAGAAAAAATTTCTTTTCTCCCTGGGAAAAAGCAGGGAAAAAGAAACGGCTGCTGTGCCAGTGTTTGACGCCGAAAAAGTAAAAAAGGAGAAACTTGAAAAACTCCACATCTATCTGTCTCAGGCGTATTACCAGTTAAAAGACTACGCCAATACCGTAAAACACTTAGATCTGGCGGGTGAGCGTGGAAAAGACAAGGCAGCGTTTTTTGCTATGCGTGCTGAGTGCTACTGGAAAATCAAACAGTATGATGATGCAATACAAGCTCTGAACACGGGCATGAGTCTCTTCACGGACGACGCCATGCTTCTGAAGCAGAAATACTATTACTTCGCAGAACTTGGGCTTTACCAGGCCGCGATTGAAAATGCAAAAAAATATATGGCAGTTATCGACGCCGATGCCAATGAGCATATCCTTCTGGCGCAGCTCCTGATACAGGCCGGTCAAGCGGATGAAGCCGCTAAAATTCTTGAATCGGCTATGGGAAATTTTCCAAAAAATGCAGAGATCGCGATGTTGCTCGGTACTATTTATATGGAGCGAGGAATGAATTTCACCGCGGCTCACCTCTTCAAGGAAGCAGCGAATAATGAAAAAAAATATCTCAAAGATGCGGTGGAAATGCACCGTCGGATCAAGGATTATTCCCATGCCATTTTTTTGAATGCGCAAATGAATGATAAAGTGGAAAAATTGAAACAGTTGGTGGCGATAATTTTAGATCGGGGCGAATATGAAAAGGTTATTGGCGTGAAGGATGAACTTAAAAGATACAATCTCTTGGATGATGACAATATGCGATATGCACTGGCCTACTCATATTATATGTCAAAGGATTATGAACAGGCGGAGCTTCACCTGAAAAAGATCCAGGACAATGAACTTTTTGCCAAAGGCACGGTAATTCGGAAAAATATTGAAAAGTGCAGGGAAAATAGCATGGAGTGCTTTTAAATGAAACGATTGTGTATGCTTTGGATATTGATTCTGGTGTTGGTGCCGGAGGCTCTCTGGGCTGCTGAAAGCGGCAGTTTAAGCATTTTTGTATTTGAGGACGGCAAACCGGTTGCCAATGTTGAGGTGGTGATTGATGGAATATCTTCATCTTCCTACAGGACGGATGCCGACGGTTCACATAAGCTGATGCTGAAGACGGGCAAACACCAGGTGGAGATATTCGGCAAAAATGAAAAAAAACAATATCTGGGTTATTTCAAAAAAACAGTTGACATCATACAGGGCAAAGACACTCAGGTGACCGTCAAATTTGTTTCGGATGATGATGATTTGATCACCATAGATACCCCTCTCAGTGGCCGGGAAACCCGGATTGACAAGTCATTTGGCAAGGGTTTTCTTTATGGTACCATTCGCGACTATGAGTCCGGGCAGCCAATTTCAAATGTCAGAATTTTTGTCAAAGGAACGTCGGTGGATGCCCGGACCGACAAAAACGGGAAATTTCGGATTGAAGTTCCGGCCCAATTGCCATTAAGCATTTCAATCATACACAGTGAATATGCATCCCTGACACACAATGAAATATTGGTAAAAAAAGATGCGGAGCAGCAATTGGACGCAAAATTGACGCCCGGCGGCGTGGAATTGGAGGAGTACGTCGTCCTGGCGCCGAAAGTGAAAGGGAGTATTGCCAGTATTGTTGCCGAAGAGAAAGCGACCCATTCCATTTCCAATATTCTGAGCGCCGAGGAATTCAGCAAAAAAGGAGACGGCGATGCGGCCGCTGCATTAAAAAGGGTTACGGGTGTTACCCTTGTGGATGGTAAGGATGTTTATGTGCGTGGGCTTGGCGACCGGTACTCCAATATCGAAATGAACTCCATGCCCCTTCCGTCTCCCGACCCCCTGAAACGGACGTTGCCGCTTGATATTTTTCCGGCGCAGGCCATCAGTTCCATGAAAGTTCAGAAAAGCGCCACGGCAGATATTCCCAGTAGTTTTGGCGGAGGGTATATTGACATCGTCACCAAAGACAGCGCCGAGGATGATTTTTTCAAAATTGCGGTTGACGTGAAGGGCAATACGGACACATTCGACGATATGTATACCTATGACGGCAGTGACTCGGACATGTTCGGCTTTGATGACGGCTACAGGGAAATTGATGCCGACATCCTGAAAAACTCCAAGGTGAGGGTGGGTGAACCGGTCAAAGGCTTGACAACGGAGAACTTCACCAAAGAGGAGCTTTCGAAATTCACACAGGCTTATGTAAACAGAGATTATGAGGTCAAGAAAGAAGACCAGCCCCTTGGGTACGGGTTGGGGGCCGAAGGGTCGAAGTCCCTGGAAATTAATGACGTGCATCATATCGCCCTGTTTGGCAACTATCAATATGATACCGACTCTGAATCCATAACCGAAACCTACCATAATTATGAAATGCAAAAAAGTACGGGTAAACTGTATCCGGATCCGTCACAGTCCGGAACTATTGACAGGTCCATCGAAGAATATACGCACAATGCTTTTTTTAATCTTGGCTATAATTATGCCGATATATTTAAATGTAAATATACGAAACTCTATACGCGTGATTCCGAAGACGTCACCAAGGTGGCGGACGGCATTATGGGATCAAATGACGAGGATATGACCAAGTATTATCTGAATTGGGAGGAACGTACGCTGAATGTCGACCAGATCAACAATGAATTTGATTATGAACTGTTCGGCAATAAAACCAATTTCAGATTCGGTATGGAAAAAGCAACGGCCGAACTGGACCAGCCCAACAATTTTCAATACACGTTCAGAAATGAAGGCGATCCGTTTCTGGACAACAAGGTATCGAATAGTATCGCCAATAATCTTACGTCCAATGATGACGTAACGGCGTTTTATCTGAAAAACAAGTTCCATTTCGACCTGTTGAGCGAAGCGGACTATATCGATATCGGCACGGCCATGAGTTCAAAAGAACGTGAATCCAGGCAAAACAAGTTTTTTCTCCAGAAGGTGGGCGCTGGAACCATTGTTAATGATAGTGAAATGACAGGTACCATCGAGGAGATTTATGATACCTATGTCCGCCCGGATATACCCTATGATGAGAGAAGCCTTCAGGTAAATCAATTGTTCCAGCCGGCGGATCACTATGACGCCGAGGTGGATGAAACAAATTTTTTCATAAATACCTTTCTGAAACCAGGGAAAAAAGTGGAAACGCTCATAGGGGTTCGGTCGGTTGATTTTTCCCAGAAGGTTTATCAGTACGTGGAGGATCGGGACAATCCGGATATGTCCAAAAGAAGGCTGATTATCCGGCAACCTGAAGAATTGACCAGCAATGAGATCTACCCGAGCATGGGAGTGAAATATCTTTATACCGAGGATGATATATTTGATATCGCTGTCTCGAAAACATACATTGCCCCGGACTTGCGGGAGTTCACGAGCGGTGAATACTTTCACCCCTATGAAGTGGCAACCATTGTAGGGAATCCCGACCTGGTCAATACGGACATTTACAGTTTTGACCTGAAATACGGCCATTATTTTACCGATACGCAGAACATCAAGTTCGGGTTGTTCTACAAACAAATGGACAAGCCGATCGAAGATGTCATGATACCATCTTCTTCATTGCCCATTTACGGGTTTGATAATTCGGATGAGGCTGTTTTGTATGGCCTTGAGATCGACGGGCGTAAGGATTTTTCATATATCAGCCAATGGTTGACAAATTACTATATCGCCGGAAACCTCTCCTTTACGGAATCCGAGGTCACCCTTAGGAAAGAACAGGAAACCCTGTACAGCACAAATAACAGGGATCTCCAGGGGCTGTCGCCCATTGTTGTGAATATTACATTAGGATATGAAATCAAAAGCCGAAGCGTGACGCTCTCATACAACAAGATGGATGAGCGGATAAGAAAGGTCGGAATGATTGACGACGGGGATAAATATCCGGATCAGTATGAAGACCCGGCGGCTGTGCTCGATCTTGTCTGGATCGAAAAATTCAGAAACGGGATCGACTTGAAAGGGAAGATCGGGAATATTTTACGGGAAGAAACCGTTTGGACCCAGGATAATAGGGTTACCCAGAAATTTAAAGAACCCATGGATTTCAGTCTTGGATTATCTTGCACGTTTTAAGATTACAGAAATTTTAATGGCATATGTTACCGGTGAGTTTTTATTGTAGGTATACCGATACGCGATCGAAAAAATTTTTCCCGGCCAGGTTGAGGCCTATGGTTCGGACTTGAAACGGGACGTGGAATCGTTGATCCGGCGCAATTCTAATTATACCGAGCCACTTGAACCGGT
>JBAQUK010000088.1:0-20030 GCA_049297455.1 Desulfosalsimonadaceae bacterium
ATTAAGGCCTGGCTGGATGAGGATTTCGAATACAGGGCCACATGGATTTACGACCGGATGGTCAGCATGGGGTTTACCGGCAGCTATGAGATCGTCAAGAGACAGGTTCGGGAATTCAAGAAAGAGCATCAGCAGATTGCGTATATGCGTTTTGAGACCGAGCCGGGGTATCAGGCCCAGGTAGACTTTGGCGAATTTCAGGTGGAGCGGACGGATGGAGTGATTGAGAAATATTTTCTGTTTGCCATGATCCTGGGATATTCCCGGAAAATATATGCGGAGCTTGTGGAAAAATGTGATCTGCCGACGTTCTTGGACTGTCATATTCGTGCATTTGAATATTTTGGCGGCATACCTGCCACGATTTTATATGACCGGGGACGTTTTGGGGACGGTCATGCATAAATGCATAAGTCTCATTTTTCGAACTGTAACCAGAATCTTTTCTCTTTTCCGGGATCTGTGCCGGAGTTAAAAACTGGATCTCAAAGTCCGGGTGAACATATTTCACAAGTCCTGCGCTGTAATCAAAATCACTGTCAAATCCAAGCGAGTTCAACAAATCCGACACATCGACTTTGTTTTATATTTTTCTTCCATGAATGACCTTTCCGATTTCTTTTAAATCATTTTGACCTGTTTCAGTTTTGATTCAAAATTTTTTCTGTCATTCACCTGATCCATTATTTTACGGGCCTTTTCCGAAGCAACCGAACCGATATAATTAAACTTCACCTTCCCGCCCTGGCGGTTTGCAAGATAAAGATATTCATTTTGATTCCGTTTTTTGATCGATACCGCTCCTTTGGGAAAAGAATCGATTTTATCAAGGTATTTTTGGTAAAGCGCCTGCATCAGACTCGGAATATTTGAGCGGTTTCAAATACCCGCAGCCCATATGCAATGGCGTTCCATCCCGCCTTTTGCAAATGCTTGCCCACGGTCCGGGGGTCGACGCCCTCCGGCCACAACCGGGTGATTTGCGGATGGGTCCACCCCTGCAAGGGTTGGTTTTGGGGGACGGTCATGCATAAATGCATAAGTCTCATTCTTCGAACAGCAAACGGATAATGTCCGGTTGCCGGAAGACCAGGCATAAACCACCTTTTTGATCCGGCGGCCCATGTAATCGTAGACGAACTCGACTTTCTTGTCGCCGTCTGTTGGTACGGCCGGCTGAACAGTGATCAACCGGTTTTCCGCATTCCAGATATAGACGGTTTCCGCACTGTTTTCAACCAGGGATGTCAGGTTGCCGTCCGCATCATAATCAAACGACCGGGTGCCGTCACCGGGCACGGCCTGCCAGGTATACTGGGGGAAAAATTGGGGACGGTCATGCATAAATGCATAAGGGGACATTTTTCGAACTGTAACCAGAATCTTTTCTCATTGCCGGTATCTACCAGTTGATTTTTCACCTGCGGAAATCCCGCAGGTGAAATTTTTTGTGCTGTGCTTGTCGCACTTCATGTTAAACTGTCAACGGCCATAAGTTTTCATTCCTTTAAGGGAATAAGCAATTGGTGGATTACGCTTCGCTAATCCACCCTACAGACTTCCAACAAAAAATGGCAATCAGTCACATGCTTGTGAGAACAGGAAATCAAATTATGACAGAATTTAGCGTAATAATAGAAAAAGATGAGGATGGATATTTTGTTGCCACCGTTCCTGCTCTTCGTGGATGCCATACTCAAGCAAAATCCCTTGACGTTTTAATGAAGAGAATCAAAGAGGCCATTGAACTTTGTCTTGAGGTGGAGGAACCAGTATCTAACGAGTTCATTGGCGTACAGAAAGTGGCGGTCAACTCATGACAAATTTCCCATCAATGACAGGGAGTTGGCTAATTCGTGCTTTAAAAAAATCGAGATTTTCGCAGTTTATATTTTTCTTCCATGAATGACCTTTCCGATTTCTTTTAAATCATGTTTGACCTGTTTCAGTTTTGATTCAAAATTTTTTCTGTCATTCACCTGATCCATTATTTTACGGGCCTTTTCCGAAGCAACCGAACCGATATAATTAAACATTAAACTTCACTTTCCCACCCTGGCGGTTTGCAAGATAAAGGTATTCATTTTGATTCCGTTTTTTGATCGATACCGCTCCTTTGGGAAAAGAATCGAGTTTATCAAGGTATTTTTGGTAAAGCGCCTGCATCAGCCTCGGAATATTTGAGCGGCTTCAAACACCCGCAGCCCATGGGAAATGGCGTTCCATCCCGCTTTTTGCAAATGCTTGCCCACGGTCCGGGGGTCGACGCCCTCCGGCCACAACCGGGCGATTTGCGGATGGGTCCATCCCTGCAAGGCCCCGGTAACGGCCAGGGCCTGTTTTGAAGTCCACCGGTCGGCCAGCTCCCCGGTCAGCCGGACAATCCCGTCCAGAAGCCTGCCCATCCGGATATCATCCTCCCCTTCCGCCGCAAACCGCATGGTCCCGGCTTTGGGGGAGGCCATTTTCTCCAGCAGTTTTCCGGAACGCCGAAACGCCGGACCATCTCCGGCAGATACCCGGTTGTCCGGCACATAATCAATGGGCCCGACCCCGATGGATAGCCGCGTGTTCATTTGTATCTTAGGGTTTATCTCCGGCTTTATCCCTGTTTTTTCCCCAAAACCGTTTGCCGTTGCCGCTTCCGGCAAATGAAACCGAATGTGTGCCCGGATAAACAATGCGGCCCGGAGCGACAGGGCCGGGTCATTGATCAGGACCTGCCAGCCGTCCCCCCGAAACACGTCCACTTCGCACGGCAGAATCCCAGGGAAAGCACTTTCCAGCGCGTTTCCGCACTCTTTCAGGACAAAATACATGCGCTGGCGAACCTGTGCCGGCAGACCTGAAAACCCGATAAAATCCCCGGTGATCACGGCATAGTTTTTTTTGGGATCAACCTTCATCTCTCAACCGCCTGCTTTTTTGGGGGCCGACACACAGCCCCAGCACAAACACCAGGGTGCCGAGGCCCATGATCACCGCACCCACATAAAAGGCATATTCCAGTGCCCACACATCCATAATGATCCCGGCAATGAGTGAGCCGCAGAGCATCCCCAGGCTGTGGGCGACCGTTATCATCGACATGACCGCGCCCATGGATTTCTTCCGGTTGCCGCTGATGACCGCCAGCGCCATCAGCGCGGGCATGGAGACTCCGCCGCCGATGCCGAATACCACATTGGCCGTAAAAAGCCCCCGGAACCCGTCGGCGGGACCGATCAGGGAAATGGCCACAAGGGTGATGATCCCGCCGACCGCCACCAGTATCCGTTTATCCATCCTGTCCGAAACCACCCCCATGGGAATATTCATGATACCGCTGACCGAAACCCCTGTCACCACCAAAAATCCGATGGATGTGCTGGAAAGAGCAAACCGGGCGTCGCTATACACCGGCAAAAACCCCCAGATAATGCCGATGCAGGTGGTATAGGCCAGCCGGAAGAAAAAAATGCTGACCAGCTCCCGGTCGCAAATGAGCCGCATCCAGGGGACGGGATGATACTCCCTGGTAACGGTTTTTTTCCGGCAGGTGGGGGGCAGAAAGAAAAAACTCAAACAGAATGCGCCGAACGCCATCACCCCCATGCACCCGAAGGCCGCCTGAAGACTGAAATAATCCTTGATCACACCCCCCAGGAGCGGCCCGATGCTCAGACCCGAGAAGATGGACATATTAAAGACCCCCATGGAAAAACCTTCTTTCCCTTTGGGGGTGATCTCCCCGATATAGGCCTGGGCCACCGGCATGATCATGGCGGAGGCCACCCCCTGGATCGCCCGCAGCAAAATCAGGCTGTGGATGTCCTGGAACAGAATAAAGGCAAGGGAGATCAGAAAATAGCAAAAAAGGCCAAAGGTGATGAATGGTTTGCGGCCTTTTTGATCGGACAGCCTGCCGAACCAGGGAAGAAATAATGTCCGGGTTGCTGAAAACCCGCCGAAAATGAGCGCGATATAGAGCCCTGTCGCCCCTAAACTGTGGGCGTAGACCGGCAGCAGGGGCAACCACGATGCCCACTCCGGTCACGGCCGAAAACAAAGAAAAAAACAGGGCGGCGAATATTTTTTTATCAATGGGGGCTTCTATGGATTCCACGACTGCACCGGTTTTAAAAACTGCGATGGTTCCTGATTCTTGACGCTTGACTCTTGACGCTTGATCCTTGGTTGACGATCCGTTAATCTGACCCTGACGGATTTGGCGAACTCAGGTTTTTGCCTCAATCATTTACCATTTATAAGAAAGGTATCATGCGCACAATACTTTGTATTTTCGCCTATTTACTCGGCTCCATCCCATTCGGCCTGATCCTTGCCAAAGCCTTCACATCCATTGATCTCAGAAAAATCGGCTCCGGCAATATCGGGGCGACCAATGCCCGGCGCGCCGGCGGCTGGGGGTTGGGAATCGCCACCCTGGCCTGTGATGCGTTAAAAGGCGCCATACCGGTGGTCATTGCAGGGATGATGAACGCAGGCACTGAGGTTTTGACCGGGGAAATATGGATGGCGGCCACGGCGGTCTGCGCGGTTGCCGGCCATTTGTTTCCCGTATACCTCAAATTTAAAACCGGGGGCAAGGGGGTCGCCACGGCTGCCGGATGCTTTGCGGTCATCTCGCCGCTGGCCTTAAGCCTGTCGCTGGCGGTATTTTTCCTGGCTGCCCGCATTTCCAACCGGGTTTCCGCCGGATCCATCATTGCTGCCGCGAGTCTGCCGCCGGGTGTCCTTTGGGCAACCCGTTCGTTTGTTTTGGCCGGGTGCGCGCTGATCATCTCCGGGGCGATTATTGTCCGGCACAGGGACAATATCAAAAGACTTCGGAAAGGCAGCGAACCGCCGATTTGGGGAGGGGGAAAATAGGCTGTAGGCTGTTAGGCTATAGGCTTTTAGGGCGGGCGGAAAAAATCATTTTAAAAATGATCCATACAGGCGGCCCTAAAAGCCTACAGCCTAAACCGCTACAGCCTATCTACCTACACCACCCTCCAGAGCAGCGCCAGCAATCCCGCCAGAATAAAATGGCCTTCCATCAGCACCCCCTGCCGGAGACCGGAATAGACCCCTCTGCGCTCATGGGTGGATAAAAACAGCAAAATGGACAACGGGCAAAGGCTCAGCAGATATCCCAGGGTTGAGACGACATGGGCGGCGCTTGCCAGGCACATCAGGACCATCATGAGCCCGGACAGGATCTTCAGCAACCCCATGGTTTTCTTTTCACCCAGCAGAATGGGAATCGTCTCTTTGCCCACGATACGGCTGCCCTGGATGTCCAGGATATCAAAAAATGCCGTACGCACAAAGATCAGACTGGTCGTCCAGATAAACGCCAGAACAGTGATTGATTTGATCTGGCCAAACCCGTATAAGGCCGGGACAATCCCGGCGACAATTCCCCAGGCCAGGGCCACAAACACGGTTTTGGAACCGGGGATATCCCTGATTTTCGGCTGAAAATGTGCGGCCAGCCGCTGGGGCCCCAGGCTGATGATATAAACGATGCCCATAAAACTCATGCACAGCAGCAACACAAAAAACAGCGGCCCCATCAGAAAGGCGGCAACCGCCCCCCCCAGACCGGATATGATGGTTATCGCAGAAAGCAATATCCTGTTTTTCTGATAAAACGTCGCCCGATCCGGGTCATTGTAGCGGTCCGACGTTACATCCATCAGGTTGTTAAAGGTGTGCATGCACAACAGATATAACGCCGCCATACCGATGCTGAGCCCCGAAGGCGGAATGCCCTGGAGCGTGGCCGAGGCATAGGTGAGACTCCCGGCGCCCAGGGCCAGATAGACGTTGGAAAGCAGCAGGTACCTGTGGACAAGAAACTGGCACCGCCGGAACCGGCTGCCTTTATGCACCAGCCGGTTTTCAAGATCCCGGTATACCCGCTTGATAATCCAGTTGGGTGTGGACGCACCCGCCGTAATCCCGATATGCTGGGCATTGCCGAGCTGATCCAGATCCAGTTCCGCTTCGGTCTCAATGTGAAGGGACGGTTTTCCGGTTTTACGGGCGATATCAAACAGCCGCCGGGTGTTGCCGCTCTCATATCCGCCCACCACCACCACCGCATCCACCCTTGACGCCAGATTCTTCACATCTTCCTGCCGGCTTTCCGTGGAATCGCAGATGGTGTTGAAGACCCGGTAATGGGGATGGGCGGTTTTCGCCCAATTCACCACTGCTGCAAAAAAATCATTGTTCTGGGTGGTTTGGGCCACGATGATGGCATTATCGAATGCCGGCAGGGCCTCCAGGTCCGCCATGGTCTCCGCCACATGGCCATGGTCGCCGGCATATCCCAGGAGTCCGATGACTTCCGGATGGGCCTGGTCCCCGACGATGATCACCGCTTCTCCCTGCCGGGCATGTTTGGCGATGATGGCCTGGACTTTGATGACTTTGGGGCAGGTGGCGTCTATGACCGTGAATCCGGCGTTTTTTAAAGCCTCCCGGTCGCCCGGCGGAACGCCGTGGGCGCGGATCAGAACGGTTCCGGAACCTTTTTCCGGAATTCGGGAGATAACGGAGATGCCTTTTTCTTCAAGGATGTCCAGAACCTGGGGGTTGTGAATCAGCGGGCCGTAGGTATAAATCGGATCATTGGTCCGGTTGGACGCATCCAGCGCCAGTTCAACGGCCCGGCGGACGCCCATGCAGAACCCCGCTGTTTTGGCGATGGTGATTTTCATGGATTCATCAATGAGGAAAGGGGGATTGCGGTTTTGCCGTCATGATTTTTTAAGATATATCTTATGGTCCACCAGGGACAGGGAATAAATCGTCCCTTTGATGAACTTCTGCTCGCCGAAAATATTCACCAGTTTATAGCCCCCGGCTTCGGGCTCCACACTGTCCACGGATTCCATAATCAATTCCTGATGTTCACCATCAATAACATAAGCGCTGGCTTCACACATATTTGGTTCCTCCTACAGTCCAATAGCCTTCAGGCTATCCAGGTTTTTAAATGTTTTTCAATCAACTCATCCAACAGATGGGGCAGCGGGATCGCGGTTGTCCCGACAATGACGACGTTTTCCTGAAGCAGCGGCAGGAGGATTTTTTTCGCCGGACTGGACGCGACGGCCTCGGCCATTTTCGGGGTCACTTCCCCCATCATGGCGTTGGCCATGACAATCCCCATGGGCCCGATGATGAGATCCGCCTGTTTGACGGTCTGCACAATGGCGTTTTCGCCGGACGCCCCGCGATTGGCCTTGGCTTTAAGCATCTGCGCGGTGGCAATGGCATTGGTACCCAGGGCGATCAGCTCAAGGGACTCATCAAAGGTTTCCCGGAATTTTTTGATGATAAAAGCGCCGATGCCCCCGCCCTGACCGTCTATGATACATATTTTATTCATAATTTATTCAATTTCTTCTGATTTAACCGCTGTTTTTTCGTCAGCCGTTTCGATGGCCCTTTTTTTTTCGTGGAAAGCAGCCGCCCCTCTTTCTCCCCGGATTCCGGGACCATGCCCTTGACATCCATAAATGCGGCCAGGGCCATTTTTTCCTCAAATTCCAGGGCGCTGATGGTGGCCGCCCCCTGGGATGCGGCATAATCCGCCACTTCCCTATCCGAACTCACCACCAGGGCTTTTTGCTTGTCATGGGCGGCCATGCGTTTGATCACCGCATCCGCTGTTTCCCCCTGCCTTGAAAACAGGATCCTGATGCCCTTCTCCCGGTCCCGGCTGTCATAGAGAAAAAATTCCCCTGAGCCGTCAAATACAACAGTAATCGCATGCCCTTTTAACCGTTTATAGGCCGCCAGCATATCGATCAAGGCCTGACGGCCCGCCGCCAGATCCTGTCGATCCAGACGGGACATATCCTTCGACTGCCGGATCACGTTATATCCGTCAACAATGATATGAACGGTCATGGATTCCGTTTATGCACTTTTCCAGTGCATTTATTGAGAGTGAAGCAGGCCCAGCAGCCGATCCAGGTCATCGTTGCTGTAAAATTCGATTTCCACTTTTCCTTTTTGTCCCCGCCGCCGGATCATCACCTTGGTGCCGAAATGCCGGGCCAGGTTCTCCTCAATGCTCAAAAAATGAACATCATCGGCGCGTTTCGGGGGGGCGGGAACCGCTTCCCGTTCCTTGTTCAAGCGGCCCACCAGGGCTTCCGTCTCCCGCACCGACAGCCCCCTGAGGGTGACTATTTTCCATATCTCCCGCTGAAGCGCCGGGGTATCGGCCGCAAGCAAGGCCCTGGCGTGCCCCATGCTGATGAGTCCGTCCTTGATGGATGCCTTGATGTCATCCGGCAGGTTGTTGAGCCTTAAAAAATTGGCCACCGCCGACCGGCTCTTGCCCACCCGGGCCGAAACCTTCTCCTGGGTCATGTGAAAGTCCGTCATCAGCCGCAGATAAGCTTCCGCCTCTTCCATGGGATTTAAGTTCAGACGCTGCACGTTCTCGATAATGGATAATTCCAGGAGTTCCGTGTCCTCGATATTCTTTATAATCACAGGGACTTTGAACAATCCTGCCATCTTGGCCGCACGCAGGCGGCGCTCGCCGGCGATCAGCTCATACCCATTGGAAGATTCTCTCACCAGCAGGGGCTGAAGGATGCCCTGCACCCTCACCGAATCCGCCAGCTCCGCCATTTCATTTTCCGGAAAATCCCGGCGCGGCTGGTAAGGATTGGGCGAAATCGCATCAATGTCGCATTCCAGCAAATTGCCGGACGGAACAGGCCCCGGGTCGAGTCCCATATCCGGAAAAAGCGCGTCCAGACCTTTGCCGAGGCCGGTGGTTCGCCGCTTTTTCAGCAGGGAACCGATGCTCTTTGATTTCGATTTACCATCCCCCATTCGCAGACCTTTTACTTAAAATATTATAGGGTTATAGAATAACAAACTTCTCTTTCCGCTGTTTTCCACCCCGGACTTCCTTGGCCAGGGACAGATAGCTTTTGGAACCCACCGACAAAGGGTCATAAAAGATAATGGGTTTGCCGTAACTGGGCGCTTCCCCCATGCGGACGGTTCTGGGTATCCGGGTCTTGAACACCATGTTTTTAAAATACTTCACCGCGTTTTCCGCCACCTGGTTGGAAAGATTGGTCCGCGAGTCATACATGGTGAGCAGAATTCCCTCAATGTTCAAACCCGGATTGAGCCCCTGCTTGATGCGCTTGATGGTCTGCATGAGCTGGCCAAGCCCCTCCAACGCATAAAACTCGCATTGCAGGGTAATCAGCACCGCGCTGGCGGCGGTCATGGCGTTTAACGTGAGCAGACTTAAGGAAGGCGGACAGTCAATAATAATATAATCAAAATTCCCGGCGCACGGCGCCAGCAGCCGGCTTAAGGCTTTTTCCCGGTCGTCGTCCGCCATCATCTCCACTTCAAACCCGATCAACTCCGTCCGGGACGGCATGATGGACAAACAGGGAATGCCGGTTTCCGCGATAATGCCCGCCGCATCCGCCTGCCCGATAAGGCCGTGATACAGGGTTTTACCGATTCGCCGCTTGTCGATGCCAAGGCCGGTGGTGGCGTTGGCCTGGGGATCGCAGTCCACCAAAAGGGTTTTCTTTTTGGAAACCGCCAGAGCTGCGGCCAGATTGACGGCGGTGGTTGTTTTACCCACCCCGCCCTTTTGGTTTGCGATACAAATTGTATATGCCATAGTGGGGAAAGCCTTACCATAAAAAACGCTGTTTGAAAAGTGGATTACACTGTGTCATAATCTGGGGCCATGTTCAACCCTGATCTTGAAACGAGTTTTGTGAATCTTTTTAACCCGCGGCAAATAACGGATAACCGGATGCAACGTCATACATTCAATCCATTTTCGTGTAAATTTAAAAAAATCATCTCCCTGGGGATGTGCGCAGCGATGCTTTTCTGCGGCCTGATCACGCCAAAGACCGCCTCATCCCTGTCCATCAAGGAAGAAGACGAATTATCCAAAGAATTTCTCAAAGCAGTGTTCCAGGAATTTGAAGTCATCAAAGACCCTGCGATTGATGATTATGTCAACCAGGTCGGCCACAAAATCGTTGCCGCCATGCCGGAGCAGCCGTTTCCCTACAAATTTTATGCGGTGCGGCAGGATGCATACAATGCGTTTGCCGGGCCGGGGGGGCATATTTTCATATTTTCCGGATTATTCATCGCACTCGACAATGAAGATGAGCTGGCCGCCCTTCTGGCCCACGAAATCGCCCATGTGTCATGCCGGCATATTTCAGACATGCTTCAGAAATCCAAAAAAACGGGCCTGGCCACCATGGCAGGGGTGGTGGCCGGCATCCTGGTCGGCCTTGGCGGGGCCGGTGCGGTAGGCAGCGCCCTGACCGTCGGCTCCATGGCCGCCGGCCAGTCTGCGGCCCTTGCCTACAGCCGGGAACATGAAATCCAGGCCGACCAGATCGGGCGCACCTATCTTCAAAAAGCCGGGTACAGTTTGACCGGTCTCCAGTCGGTTCTGAAAAAAATAAGGACCGTGGACTGGTTCGGGCCCGATGAAATCCCGACCTACCTTAAAACCCATCCGGCCACCGAAGACCGGATCATGTACCTTGACAACCTTCTGGGAAACCGTCCGGCGGTTTTGCCGAAAAAAAATGAAGCATTTGAAAGGGCCCATACCCGGATAACGGCCTTGTACGGAAACCCCGACCAGGCCGCCCGGATATTTAAAGCCCGGATAGACGCGAATCCGGATAATGCAACGGCCCATTACGGCTATGGCCTTGTCATGGAACGAAACGGCAGCGTCAAAACCGCCGTCACCCATTTAACCATCGCCCAAAAGCTGCAACCGGACGACCCGTATCTCAAAACCGATCTGGGACAGGCCTGCTTTCTGGCCGGGGACTATCAACGGGCTCTGGATCTGTTGACAAGCGCCCCACACAATACCCCGGACAAGTATCTGTACCTGGGGCGCACGCAAATGGCGCTGGGCCGGTATGCGGAGGCCGCGAGTACCTTCAAGCAACTCATTATTGATGATCCGGAACACGGAGAAGCTTATTTTCTGATGGGGGAAGCCAAAGGCAAAATGAATGACCTGGGCAGCGCCCATTATTATCTGGGGGAGCATTATCTTAAAAAAGACGACCCGAAAAACGCCCGGTTTCATTTAACCAAAGCGCTGGAATATGAAAAGGCTCCGGCGCAAATCGATAAAATCAGGAAACTCTTAAAGGAACTGGATGAATCCGAATCCTTTTTCGGCAGGCGCAGACCTGAGAAAAAAGACGAGGGGGAACGGTAGAAGCTGCTGCTTTCCCATTTTTTTACCGTTTGTCAAAATGCGAAAACTGCATGGTGAAATTCCCCCGGCCCTGGGAGGAAGACCTAAGGGCCGTGGAATACCCAAACATTCTTGACAAAGGCACCACTGCTTCGATTACCTGATTGCCCGCCTTTGCGGAAATGGATTCGATTTTTCCGCCCCGGGAGTTCAGGTCGCCGATCACCTCGCCCATGAACGTATCCGGGACAAACACTTCCACCGCCATGATAGGTTCCAGAAGATAGGGTTCGGCTTTTTTAAACGCCTCCCGGCAGGCCATGGACGCGCTTACGGTATAGGCCAGATCCGAACCCAAAGAGTCCTTGTAAGACCCGCCGGTCAGCACGGCTTCCACATCCACCACCGGGTATCCCATCAGGTGACCATACTCCATCGCCTCTTTCACCCCTTTTTCAATGGCGGGCATGTAAATTTCGGGGATGGCGCCTTCGGGGATTTCGGACCGGAAACGGGTGCCGGTGCCCCGGGCCATGGGTTTAATGGTCAATTCGACTTCCGCAAAATGCCGCTGGCCGGCCACTTCCTTCTCAAACACCGCGGAAGCGGTTGCCGGTTTGCCCACGGTTTCCCGGTACACCACCTGGGGTTTTCCCACATTCACGGATGTATTGAATTCCCGCTGCATCCGGCTGATAATGACTTCCAGGTGCAGCTCCCCCATGCCGGACAGGATGGTCTGACCGGTGTCCTCATCCTGCCGGACCTTCAAGGTGGGATCTTCGGCCATCAGTTTTTCAAGCACCTGGTCGAGTTTTTCCTGATCACTGTGGGTTTTGGGTTCCACGGAAATGGAAATCACCGGTTTGTGGAATTCCATCTGTTCCAGAAGTACCGGGGACTCCGGATCACAAAGGGTCTCTCCGGTGGAAGAATCCTTGAGCCCCACCACCCCGACAATACTGCCCGCATCCGCGGTTTCGATGCGTTCCCGCTTATTGGCGTGCATCATCATAATCCGGGATATTTTTTCTTTTTTCTTTCGGGAGGGATTATACACATCCGCTCCGGATTTTAACTGGCCGCTGTATATCCGGATAAAAGAAAGTTTCCGGCCCTCGATCATGGACACTTTGAATATCAGGGCCACCAGCGGACCGTTCTTTTTGACAGGGACCGGTATGGGCTCACCCGTTTCCGGGTGATGCCCCTGAATCGGCGGCACATCCACCGGACTGGGCAGATAGGCGAGGATGGCGTCCAGGAGGGGCTGAATGCCTTTATTTTTTAATGCAGCCCCGCAGAGTACCGGCACCAGTTTGAGGTTCAGGGTCGCCTTTCGGATCGCCGCCGTGAGTTTCTCCACCGATATGGGGGATTCCTCCAGATAGGCATCCATGAGCGCATCATCGGTTTCCGCCACCCGCTCCACCAGCTTTTCCCGGTATGCATTCGCCTGGTCTATCAAACCAGCGTCAATATCCATGCTGCGGATTTCGGCATTGGGATCATCCGATTCCCACATCATCTGCCGCATGGTCAGGAGATCGATGACGCCTTTGAAGGTGTCTTCCCGTCCCACCGGCAACTGAAGCAGGAGCGGGTCGGCGTTTAAGCGCTCCCTGATCATGTCGACGCAACGGAAAAAATCAGCGCCCACCCGGTCCATTTTATTGATAAACGCCATTTTCGGCACCAGGTATTTGTCCGCCTGCCGCCAGACCGTTTCCGACTGCGGCTCCACGCCGCCCACCGCGCAGAAAACACCCACCGCGCCGTCCAGCACCCGTAAGGACCGTTCCACCTCAATGGTGAAATCCACATGACCGGGGGTGTCGATGATCTGGATGTCGCCGGTCTTCCATTTGCAGGTGGTCACCGCCGACGTGATGGTGATGCCCCGTTCCTGCTCATCCGGCATCCAGTCCATGGTGGCCTCGCCGTCATGAACCTCGCCGATTTTATGGGACCGTCCGGTATAATAGAGAATCCGCTCCGTAACCGTGGTTTTGCCCGCGTCGATGTGGGCGATAATGCCGATATTGCGTATGTGTTGGATGGGTCTGTTGTGGTTCATACAAATGCCCGTATTGTATATTGCGTTGGTGATATGATACCCCTGATGCGGCGTCATCCGCACATCAACCGGTATTAAAATCCGGGTATTTTATGCAAGTTAATTTTTTCTGTCAATTCAATAAAATTGGCGGGAACTTTCTTGACTTTGAATTATTTTTCATGTTTTATAATCTCTTTTATTTTTTTTAAGGATGCAGGTTTGGCCGGCATTTGACAATCTCCGGTTATTTAAAAAAAATTATAATATTATTAATGATATACACTTGAAATAACGCTTTTTTGCCCGGATGCATTTGATGTCGAAAAAATGAATCCCTGGGGCAGATGTGTGTGTTTCGCTTAAAAGGAGGGAATCCTCATGATTGTTGCAGAAAGAAAACCTTTGGATGAAATCAGGCAGTTGATAAAAGGTTACAAAAAAGTTTTGACCGTGGGTTGCGGCACCTGTGTCGCCGTGTGTCTCGCCGGTGGTGAGAAGGAAGTGGGCGTCTTAAACGCCGAACTCAAACTCAGCCAGAAAACCGAAGCCGATCCGGCCAGTTTTGGCGAAGCCACGGTTCAGCGCCAGTGTGATGTGGAATTTCTCGATGAAATTCAAAATATTGTCGGCGATTACGACGCAATCCTGTCCATGGCCTGCGGCGCGGGCATCCAGTTCATGGCCGAACGGTATCCGGACATCCCGGTCCTGCCCGGCGTCAATACCGTTTTTATCGGTGTGAACAAGGACGTGGGCTGGTACGAGGAACGCTGCAAAGCCTGCGGCAACTGCGCATTAGGGGTTACCGGCGGCATCTGTCCGGTCACCATGTGCGCCAAAAGCCTGTTCAACGGGCCCTGCGGCGGCACCAACCAGCAAAGCTGCGAAATCAATTCCGATCAGCCCTGCGCCTGGCACATGATTTATACCCGGCTCGAAAGGCAGGGACGCCTGGACAACATTCTGCAGATCTTTCCGGCAAACGACTGGCGGAACCAGAAACCTCAGACCCTGGTCCAGCCGGGATATGAGGAGAGAAAGGCATCCGCCAAGTAATTTTTGTAAATATAGAGAATAACGTTATTTTTGTCGCGCCGGTTTTATCAGACCCCCGCCGATAAGCATATGACTTTAAAAAAGAGGAAGGTATTATGAAATCAGGAAGCACACTTGAAAGAATATTAACCGCCGGACACTTTGCCTTCACCGGAGAGCTGGGGCCCCCGCGCGGTGCAAATATCGAAGCCATCCGAAAAAAGGCGGAGCCTTTAAAAGGGATGGTGGATGCGGTGAACATCACCGACAACCAGACGGCGGTGGTGCGCATGTCGAGCTGGGCGGCTTCCCTGTTCGCCATTTCCGAGGGCCTGGAACCCAACTACCAGATGGTGTGCCGGGACCGGAACCGTCTGGCCATGCAGGGCGATATCCTGGGCGCATCGGCCCACGGCATCCGGAACATGCTGTGCCTTTCCGGCGACCATCAGCAATTCGGCGACCATCCCCAGTCCAAGGGGGTGTTTGACATTGATTCCACCCAGCTCATTCAAATGGTCAAAAAGATGCGGGATGAAGGCCAGTTTTTAAACGGCCAGGAAATCGACGGACCGCCCAAAATCTTTATCGGCGCCGCAGCCAACCCGTTTGCGGAACCGTTTGAATGGCGGATCTACCGGCTGGCCAAAAAGATCCAGGCCGGGGCGGATTTCATCCAGACCCAGTGCGTGTTCAACATGGAAAAAATGCGGGAATGGGTCAAACGCGCCAACGACATGGGCCTGACCGAAAAGGTATACATTCTGGCCGGCGTGACCCCCATGAAAAGCCTTGGTATGGCGCGGTACATGAAAGCAAAAGTGCCTGGAATGGATGTGCCGGATCACGTGATCGACCGTCTCAAGGGCGTTGAAAAAACCAAACAGGCGGAAGAAGGTATTAAAATGGCCTGTGAACAGATTGCGGAATTTAAGGAAATGAAAGGCATTGCCGGTGTCCATCTCATGCCGATTGAATGGGAGCATAAAGTCCCCGAAATCGCCGAGCGGGCGAACATGCTCCCGAGACCGAAGGTATAATCGCCTGATTGCCCATCCACCCTTGGGCATCCGCAATATAATATGAAGGAGTGTTCAAACCAATGGAGACGAAAAATGTCTTAGTCATCGGCGGGGGAATCGCCGGGATGACGGCTGCCTGGGAGCTTGCCGAAGCCGGAGTGAACGTACATCTGGTGGAGAAAAGCGGCTTTCTGGGAGGTCACGCCATCCAGTATACCTGCAAGGCGACATCGGAATGCCTGCAATGCGGGGCGTGTTCCGTGGAAAAAATGTTGAAAAATGTTGTCGAATCCGACCGTATCTTCCTCCATTTATCCACTGAAGTTGAAACCATCCAAAAAAAAGACGGCTATGCCGTCACCTTGAAAAAAAGCGCCGCGTTCATTGACCCGGCGAAATGCACCAACTGCGGTATCTGTTATGACAAGTTCAAGGGCACGGGGGTCATTGTCCAGGGATTTTCCAAAAACAATTCTCCCCTGTACGCCGTATGCCCGGAAAAAATAAACAATGATGCTGCGGCCTTAAAAAGCATCTGCCCGGAAGGCGCCATATCCGTTTCCGGTGAACCAATCGTATCCCCGATAGCCGCCGACGCCGTGGTGGTCGCCACGGGGTTTGCAGCCTTTGATGCCAGAATCAAAGGCACCTACGGATACTCCCGGTTTTCTAACGTCGTCAGCGGACTGGATCTGGAACGGATCAAACGTCAATACGGGTACCTGGCCCGGCCATCGGACGGCCAGCTCGCCAAAAAAATCGCCTTTATTCAGTGCGTGGGCAGCCGGGATGAGCGTCTGGGCAATTTATGGTGTTCCCAGGTCTGCTGTCCCTACGCCCTCAGAACGGCAGCTTCCATCAAGCACAAAAATCCGGATCTGGATATCACCGTATTTTATATGGATATTCAGAACACCGGCAAAAGTTTTCCGGTGTTTTATGAAACCTGCAAGAACGATATCCGCTTTATCCGAAGCATTCCGGTGGATATTTTCCCCATTGAAAACGACTGCCTGAACATGCGCCTGTTTGATGAGGCGGAAGGCGCGCCCATCATGGAAGCCTTTGATCTGGTGGTGCTTTCAACCGGCATTATGCCGAACCCGGATAACGCCAAACTTTCGGAGCAAATGGCGGTTCCTTTGGATGCGGACGGATTTTTCATGCATTCGGATGAAATCAACAAGACGTCCACCCCGGCGGAAGGCATCTTTATCGCCGGCACGGCCCAGGGCCCCAAAACCATTGCGGCCTCCATGGCCCAGGCCGGTCAGGCCGCCGGCGGGATTCTGAAATATCTGGGGGTAACCAAATGACGACTAAACAACAAAACCAAGTGGAAAACATACAGATGGAAACCACCATCGCCGTTATCGGCGACGGTTATGCCGGACTGGCGGCGGCGGCAACACTTGCGCAAAACGGCTATCCGGTCATTTTAGCCTGCCAGGAAAATGGCGCGGCATGGCATGGTGTTTCTGCAGCGGAAACCGAAGGCTTGAACTCTCTTAAAAAACAGGTGGGGAGCCATCCGTCCATCGATATATTGCCGCAATCCGCATTATTGGAAGCCAGCGGCAACCCGGGGGATTTCAGCCTGACATTCATGTCCGAAGACCGGCGCGTGGAAAAAAAGGCCGGGGCCGTTGTTGTAGCCACAGACCTTTCCTCTGCCCCGCTGACTTTCATATACGGCCTGACGCCATCCGTCGGTGTGGTTTCCCTTTCAGAAATGGAAACCCTTCTGGCTTCCGAAACCGGACGAAAAGAGATCAGCGACAAAAAGAAAACCATCGCGTTCCTGGTGGGGTTCGCCCATGAAGGCAATCCGCTTCTCATGCAGCGGGTTCTGGAAAGCGTCCAAAAAATCGTCGGAATGGATGGATGCACGGCCTATGTTTATGTCAACAACCTGAAAGTCGCCGAAGACAGACTGGAAAGGATGTATAAACAGAGCCGGGACAATGGCGCGATCTATTTTAAACTGCAATCAGCGCCGATGGTCTCCCAGAATAACGGCGATTTGCGCATCACCTTTTATGATCCGGTCATCCGAAACGATATCGAACTCTCCCCGGACATGCTGGTTATTGAAGAAAGCCTGGTCTCCCATCAACAGAATGTCTCCCTTGCCGAAATTTTAAGAATCGATCTGGGACCTGCGGGGTTTCTGCAGAAGGAAAATGTTCACCGGCTGCCGGTCAACACCAACCGCGAGGGGATTTTCGTCGTGGGCGGAAGCCGGGATGTCCAGAACACATCCAAATCCCTGGCCGATGTGGACAACATGTTGCTCCGGGTAAAACAGCTCATCGGCGACACTGCCAAAACCGTGACGGCAAAGGCGGTGGTGGATCGTGAAAAATGCACCATCTGCCTGACCTGCTACCGCTGCTGCCCCCATGGCGCCATTTACTGGGATGACAAAGCGGTTATCTCCCCGGTTGCCTGCCAGGGCTGCGGCATATGCGCCAGTGAATGCCCCATGGACGCCATTCAGCTTAATGATTTCACGGATACGGAAATGATCTCGCGGATCAAAGAGGCAGCCGCAGCAAAGGCCAAAACCAGCGCGTCGAAGATCATTGCATTCTGCTGCCAGAATTCCGCGTTTGAAGCGGGAACCGCAGCCAAACTCTTTCATTATGATCTTCCGGCAGGGTTGCAGATCATCAAAATCCCCTGCGCCGGCAAAGTGGATATCAATTATATCCTGAACGCCCTGGTGGAAGGGGCGGACGGCGTGATCGTCATGGCCTGCCACACCGGAAACTGCAAATCCGAATCCGGAAACACATACGCCAAATGGCGCATCAACGACGCGTACCGGAAACTGGAGCAGATCGGCATGCCAAAGAATCGTCTGGAATTTGCGACCCTTGCATCCAACATGGCATCCGACTTTGCAAGAATTGTTATTGACATGGAAAAGAGAATCAGTCAGAAATAATCCTGATTTTAACTGTAACAATGTGTCATATGAACGCCCGGAAACATGCGTCTTCGATTCAGGGGGACTTCCGGGACATAGGAACGGAGGATCATAAAATATGGGTGAACCGGCTATCAAGCTTGGCGGAAAACGAAAAAGCACATTTATCGATAAGGTCAAGGAAGTTCTTCCGGAAGGGGGGAACTTAAATCTCTGCCTGACCTGCGGGGCCTGTTCCTCAGGTTGTCCGGCGACCGGGCTGGAAGGCATGGACCCCCGGAAGTTTCTCCGGATGGCGGCTTTGGGAATGGACGAAGAAATCACCAGTACCCCCTGGGTCTGGATGTGTTCCATGTGCACGCGGTGCATGTATGTCTGCCCCATGAAAATAAACATCCCGCAACTGGTATTTTACGCGCGGCAGAGCTGGCCGCGGGAAACCCGGCCCAAGGGGATTCTCGGATCCTGCGACATGGCGTTGAAAAACGACACATGTAGCGCCATGGGTGCGACTGAAGAGGACTTCCAGTTTGTGGTGGAAGATGTTCTGGCGGAATACCGGGAAGCACAACCCGAATTCAAGGACATGCACGCGGACCTCAACCGGAAGGGCGCTGAATTTTTCTTAAATCAAAACTCCCGGGAGCCGGTCACCGAACCGGATGAAATGGTGCCCCTGTGGAAGATTCTTCATTCGGTGGGTGCTGACTGGACTTACGGCACCAAAGGCTGGGCTGCGGAAAATTACTGCATGTTCATGGCCGATAATGACGCCTGGGAACACATTGTCCGGACCAAGGTGAAAGCGGTGGAGGATTTGGGCTGCAAGGTCTGGCTCAACACCGAGTGAGGGCACGAACTCTTCGCGGTCCGGTTCGGAGCGCAAAAATTCAACATCTCTCACAACTTTGAGATCAAAAGCATCATTCAATATTATGCCCAGTGGATCCGGGAAGGAAAGCTGAAAGTCAGTTCCGACTGGAACAAGGACCGGAAAGTCAAATTCACGGTCCAGGATCCCTGCCAGCTCGTTCGCAAATCCTTTGGCGATCCCGTGGCCGAAGATCTCCGCTTTGTCGTCAAATCCGTAGTGGGTGAAGAAAATTTCATCGATATGACCCCCAACCGGTCCAACAACTTCTGTTGCGGCGGCGGCGGCGGATTCCTCCAGTCCGGGTATCAGGAAGCCCGCAGGGATTACGGCAAAATCAAAGCCGACCAGATTCTGGCGACCGGGGCTGCATACTGCATCACTCCCTGCCACAACTGCCACGCCCAGGTCCATGACTTAAGCGAAATCCGTCATCATCCCTGGCAGACCACCCATCTGTGGACCCTCATTTGCCTTTCCATGGGCATTCTCGGGCCCAATGAACGGGAATATCTGGGTGACGATTTAAAGGATGTGGATGTCTTCCATCCGGAATCCGAAGCATGATTTTTTAATTAAGCCAAAGACATAAACAAAAAAAGGGGAGCCGAAAGTTCGGCTCCCCTTTTTTTTTGTTGTTTTTTTGCGGATATCTCTTTGCCGGATGAACAACATTGTCCGGCGGATGGTTTTGCCCATTGCGATGCGGCCCTACCCGCACATTCGCCGCATCCGGCGAGTTTTTGCCCACGCCACGGAAACCGCAAGGGGCAGGGAGTTTTCCGCATCGCGGGGCTGAGTTCTTTTGTTACTTTTCTTGCCCACCAAGAAAAGTAAAAAGGAATAGTCGATTAATTAAGTGC
>JBAQUK010000089.1:0-17301 GCA_049297455.1 Desulfosalsimonadaceae bacterium
GCACTGCACCATCCTCCTTTCCGCCGCCCAAAACCAGCGCATAAAAAAAGCCCGTCCCCTTTAAAGCGTACGCTTTAAAGGGGACGGGCTTTGAGTCCACTCCGACCGCCATCATCCCAGACACCGGCGACATGGTATCAGAAAAATGAAAGATGACCAGAAAGCTGCATCAACAGTTGCATCAACGTTCCAATGGAACGATGGGTTGGGCAGTTGCCGATACCATTCGCGATTTACCCGTCGCTCTGAAGTAAAGTGATTCAGGATCAACATCAAAACCGCAATCCCATGCAAGCGTCGGCCATGAATCAAGATAAAATTGTGAAAAATGGACAGGGTCGCGTAACGGCTCTGCAATATTATATTTATATACAATATCCTCGAGATCGACTTCGCCGGATTCTCCGGTATTGAATTTTAAAAATATCCTGAAATCTTTAACATAATGTGCTTCTAACACCGAAACGCATTGCATAACGGCCTCCTCAGATTAAACAAGGGGTTGAACGCGATGAAAACTTTTTGTTTCCCACATGTCCAGAAGTTCATCTTGATGTAATTCTGCCCATTCTTCGACAAGTCCTCGAACTCTGGCAGGAAGAAATCCGACGATGATGTTCAAGTCCTTTATATGCATAGAGGCCCGATATTCATTATATTGAACATGAAAGTGCGGCGGATTATGTTCATCAAAATACATTGAGATGACAATCCCTAAAAATCTCGCTATTTCTGGCATAAGGAGTCCTTTGATTGATTCATTTTCCGTAACTATTCAGGTTATTTAGACTAAAGGCGCGTAGGCTGACGGGAAGTCTGAATAAATCATTTTTTAAAACAATCCATTCCGCCTGCCCTATTTACCTTCAGCCTATAACTAAGAGCAGTTACAAAAAATTTAGCGCAAACAGGTTACACAGTCAATGCTTTTGCAGATTGGAATAAAAAGCCCCGCTAATGGCGGGGCTTTTCATTTGTTCGCTTTCTGTCAGGGAGCTGACAAACTGCGACACCCGGTTCAATTATGGATTACGAATTACGAATGATGCTTACAAATACGTTTTTCATCACTCATCATTTCCCTTTTTTACCACCAGCTCAGCGAATCAATAAAACAATTGCTGCCGTTGGAACCGTTTGCGGACTGGGCCGCACTGATGGTTTCCGACACCGGGCCGATGGGGCCATTCATATTGCCGGAACCGTCACCGTCAATTTCGATCTCTTCAATGATATAATAATAGGTCTTTCCACCGGTGAAATCCACGCCGCAATCTCTGAACGTGTACTTTGCCCCCATGGTTTCGGCGACGGATCTGGAGGAGACAAAGCTGTTGTCGAGCCGGACAAAACCGGTCAGCGGGTTGTCGCTCCGCCAGACATAGAACCCTGCTGTATTTATTTCCGTAGCGGTTTCCCAGGAGATATCAACACAGCCCTCCACGGCCATGGCCGTGAATGACGCCAGGGTGATGGCCAGGGGATCATCCTTGCCCCCCAGAATATATTCCGGGTTCTGCTTGGGCGATCCGTTCTGGGTGTCGCCGGCAAAGGTCAGGGTATTGGCAACCGTATTAAGCGTCACCGAAGCCCCGGGGTCGCTCCAGGTGCGGTCGCAGAACTCATCTCTCCGGGCAAGACCCAGGGTGGAATCATCCTGGGGTGTCATGGGATTGGCGTTGTAATTATAGACCGCATCGTATACCGGCTGATTGACGCCGGAAGTCGGGTCCGTGACAAACACCCCCCAGTACCGGTAATAGTCAATGGATGACCAGTTGGGCGGCGGCGCGCTGGCGTTCACCGGCGGGGTCAGGCCATTGGGGGTCGTATATGTATAAGGCGCTGTGATCCACAGATCCGGCCCATAAACCGGCGCTTCATCCAGCCGGTAGACGTGAATGCCGGAACCCGCTGCCCATATACCGCCATTGGCCGTGACACTGAAGGGATCGCCGGTGGGATTTAAGGTAACGGTGGATGCGCCCGCACCATAATTATAGGCGCTGTAATCGCCGATAGGGGCGGAGGAGCAAATCCGGGCGGCCCGTACATCTGCGAAAGTGCCCGACATGGTCCCGTCATTGTTGTTGATGGTATAATCCGGGCAGTTGGTAAGGTTTGTCTCATCATCGAACCGCCAGTAGCCGGCAAGACCGACTTCCGCACCCGTCAGCTTCCGGCACATATTGGCCTGAATTTGCGCCTGGGTCAGGGCCGCTGACCAGACCCGGACTTCATCGATATATCCGTCAAATGGCTCCAAGGTTCCTGCACCAACGGTAAATTGCTGACCGATGTTCAATCCGCCGCCGGAATTCCGGGCGGTCCGGGTCACACCGGGCGCGCCATCCGCCACTCCGTTGATATATATCTGCATTGAATTCGAAACTGCGTCATCCCAGACACCGGCCACATGATACCAGGTATCCGTATTTAATACGGTGGTGCTGGTGACGGTATCCGCGCCGACGCCATCCCGGACCGTAAAGACAATGGTGTTGCTTGCAGGCCCCAGATTGAGGGAATACGCCTCGTCCGTCAGATCCGGATTGTCCCCTTTATGGATAATTCCTCCGTTCGGCGTATGATTATCGATATAAACCCATGCTTCCAGGCTTCCCGCCGCAGCGACATCCAGAGAAACGCTGTCGCTGACCGTCACCACATCATCCACCCCGTCATAATCAATGGTATTCCTCGGATCCACCAGACTCCCCAGGATAAATTCCGTACCTTCCAGCCCGGTCTGGGTGAGGGTGCTTGCCACAACATTCAAAGTGGCATCCAGGTCAATCCACGAAGCGCATCCCTGATGCCTGTACACCAGGTCCAGGTTGTTTTCATCACCGATGCCGATCTCGCTATAGGTATATGTCACCGAATAGGTGGGGTCAACGCCGCCGGTGACAAACACGCCCCAGTATCCCCGGGAGGTGAACAGCCGGGTTTCCATGGGACCGGTTGACGGCTCGGGCGTATCACTCACCTGATATATCTGGATGCCGGATTTACTGGCCGCATTCCAGGTGCCGGTGAAATTATCGGCAGCCATGGTATCGCTTCCTGCCGTGATGGCCACCGAATACGATCCGTCATCAATATAATCATGATCGCTGGAATCTCCCAGAGGGGCTTCCGAGCAGACCTGGGACACATTGGTTGTGTCGGCATCGTTTGCGTTTCCGGAAGCATCAGTGGCGACCGCCCCGCCATCCTCATTGTACTGCAGGTAGCAGGCCAGATCGGCGTCGGAAAGGATGAGGGTTTTGCACATATTATCCCGGATCTCCGCCTGGGTTCTCGTCGTACTCCATAACCGGAATTCCTCGATAACACCGAAATACTGGACAGGTGTGGCGGTGATGGCCTGCCTGCCGAGAATCAGGGCATCCGCGTTTACCGGAGCACCGCCGCCGGTAACAGGACCGGAGTTCTCCAGCACGCCGTTAATATAAATGCGCATTGTCGCGGCATCCCAGACGCAGGCGACATGATACCATTTTCCCGCCACAAGGGTATGGCTCGTTGCGGTCAGCACGTCATTGCCCAGCCGGAATCCGATGTTCTGGGCGGTTCCGCCGGGGAACAACGTACCCCCGGCAAGTCCGAACCCGTAGCAGGTGGCGACGGTGGCCCCTTTTGTAACAATACCGGCATCTTCGTCACTCGTGGTGCAGGACGTGGCCTGAATCCATGCCTCAATGGTCCCCGTTGTGGTCAGATCCAGGCTGGCGCTGTCCGGGATAGTGGCGAATTGCGGCACGGGCGCACATGTGTCGTTACAGGCAGTGCAACTGCTGACGCATTTAATGGCCCGGCGGGGAGATTTTACCTGTTGCTGGTCACCAAAATTGGCCATTGCTGCAGCCCCTGCGGGCACGATCACGTCATCCACCGTGTTCAACGTTGTTGACAGGTATCCGGAGGGATCAGTCTCAACTACATCATAAACACCTCCCGGCACCAGACTTGTGAAGACATAAGTTCCATCAGCGATTGTAACCGTTGACCAATGCAGGGTTGTCCCGATACTGTCATACAACAGAACGGTGACGCCGTTGATTCCCGGTTCGTCAGGATCACGCGCACCGTCTCCATCGATATCATTAAAAACCGTTCCTGCGATTGCGTTGGTGGGTGCGGCGGTTACCGTCAATGTTACGATCGCGGTATCGCAGAGCAGCAGGTTCAGATTGTCGCAAATCTGATAGGTCACCGCGTGAGTTCCCGCCGAGACGCCAGGCGGCACATAAAGGGTGCCGTCCGGATTGATGGTGGTGCCGGTCCCATCGGGATCAGCGGTTATGGTCGCAGTCACGTCTCCCGGCGCAAATGGCAGACCGTTTAATGTGTCGTTATTGAATACAGTTGAGGTTACGCCGCCGGTGAAACTGTTTACCGTGAAAGCATCATCCGTTGCAATCGGGTCAGCGTGAACTAATGTGATTGAAACCAAGATAAAAACGATAACAAAGGAAAAAGCCAACAGTCCCGTCTGTAATAAACCGCATCTTTTGTTGATCATTGTCTGCCTCATAAAAAAAGATTAACTATCAGCTTAAGGTCAAGTAGTTGAAGGACTTTTTACATGCCCGCCAATTTTAACAATTCCAAAAAAATAAGGATATTTGTAAGAAAAATCATTTCCGGGCCAAAGTGGTGTCAATCGAATCAAAAAAACGAAGAGTGGAAGAGCAGGTCGCCAGAATCCGACTATCCCCGGTTTTGACTCATAGCGTTCTTATCATATTGGCAAATATTGAAAATTGTCGCCGGTCAGCCCGCTTGCCGCAGTTTTTTGAACCGTGACCACTTGGGGGGTCACGGCTTGAGAGGGAGCCCAGGTGGTGCTGTCGGTGCCGGCCTGGCTCAGTATTGTGGGGTCAGGAAGGGTCGGATTGTTCAGTTCGTCCGCTCCGAACTGGAATCCGGCCCGGGCGCGGAACGTCAGGGCCGTGCCCACATCGGCCATGTTGCTGACATTGGCGGTAAAGATCACGGGAGCCGGTGGCTGGTCCGTAACAAACGAACCAAAGGGCAACTGGGCCACCACCAGGGTATCGCCGGCAAGTCCGCAGACCTGGACCGGAAGACCGGCGCTGTCGACGGCCAGAGGATGACTCACGCATCCGGTGGTCCCTGCGCCGTCGCCGTCAGCGTCCGGAAAGGTCAATGCATAAGTGGTAACCGCCACGCCCATGTAAGTGGCGGAACCGAAGCTGATGCCGTCGACGGGCTGTAGCGGGGTAATTGACCCCGGATCACCGTCCGCACCCCGGCTGGGAAACACCAGATCGATGAACGGGCCGTATCCGGTATCACCTGCCGGGCCGGTGTTGTCAAAACCGGCGGTTATGGTAAAGGAATTGCCGATAAACGGCGTTGTGGTGGAAGCCGCAAGAGTGACTGACGGAACGGGAGCAGCCAGCACGGGCGATGAAAAAAAAACGGCGAGCATGCAAAAACAAAGGGCCAACAGGTCTGCGGACGCGATTTTTCTCTTACCTGCCAAATGCCGGTTCGATGCCAACGTCATTGAGGTATTCCTTTCACAATATTAATTTGCGGATTTTTTATGAATCTATATTACAGGTGGGAATAAAAATCAAGAAGTCTGTCCGGATTGCCCGATCAATTGTCGGGAAAGCGCCATGGCCTATAATATATTGTATTTTCAAGGGCATATCGTAGACAGAGTTTCTTGCCCGGCGAATGGTCATTCCGCTGATTAGAATGGCAATTTATCGGGTATACCCCCGGTTTATTGTAAAAAAAATAATAATACGCTCGATTTACAAAATAAGACACCCTTGTTCTTTACAGAAACAACGTTCACGGCATTGTACCGATTTCCGATGAAAAATACCCGTTGCATCGTGAAAAGTCAAGTTTTTTGGTATGTTGTGGTAGCGGGAAAGCTCGGGGCATGAACGTCTCAATCGGTACCAACCGCTCAAACAATGAACCAAAAACAGGCTTTCCGTTTGGTGTGCAGACGGGATTCAGGAAACTTTATAAACGCCCCGGTCAACGTTCTCAATCTTTCCCTGTTGTTTTAGCTTGACTATGATGTTTCTGACTTTCACCGGATCCAGTTTTGATTGATCGATGAGTTCGATAACGCGAACGCCCTGTTTGTGTTTTCGGATCAGGTTGAAGATCAGATCATCCGGATGAGCCGGTTTCTTCATGGCTGGCTTCCTTATGACCGGCTTTTTCGTTTTCGATTTTTTTGTTTCGGATTTTTTAACGGTTGATTTCTCTTTTGCCGGTCTAACAATGGCGGGGGGCACCGTGGTCGGGTTTTTTTGCTCAGGGTCATCCAGATCAATGCCGAACAGTTCGGACAGAGAATCGTCTTCAAGCACCCGAGCGCTTTTTTTCCGGGCTTTTTCCAGAAGATCGGCCTTGCTGTCTTTGATGGTTTCCGAAATAAGTTCAGCCACATCGACCTTTCTCAAGGTGAAGAACAAAGCGGGATTTTCATCCAGACGCGCCCCGATACCATAAAGCGCGGCGGCCACGTGTTTACACATGGTGGCCCAATCCGGACAGGAACAGGAAAAATCAATTTCCTCCGGCGCGGGAAAAAGCCCCGTACCTTTCCGGGTAAACATGGCCTCCAGTTCTTTGGGGAATTTTCCCGCCAGAAGCTGCTTTAAGGAATCCATCCGGCCCCGGCATGCGTTTTTAATCTCCGCCCAGTGGGTTGCGAGGACGGGCTTGATTTTGACGGTCACGGTATATGGGGTTGATGCCGAACCCTGGACCATGGCCCGAACCTCTCCGGGGACTATCTGAAGATCCAGAACCGCGCAGTGCCGGACATAACTCCGGCCCCTGCCGATCCGGTTGCTGTAATCCGCATATTTTTCAAGATTCGTGTTCCAGGCTTTACCCCACCATGTTTTGGCAAGCGCATTTCCCTCAATCACCACCGGTTTCATGCCGGGATTTTTCTTCATGAGCTGTTTAAGCTTTTTTTCCGCTTTCGCCTTTTTTTCCGCAACAGACACATATTTGGGATATTCCCAGTAGCCCACAGGTTTACCTCCGTTTATGAATGATGAATTCGTTATGCCCTAAATCGTCAGCCGGAACAACGTCATCAGTTCCTCGTTTCCCATTTCCGTGATCAGGGTTTCGCCGGATGCTTCAACCAGCTTGTCCGACAAGGATTTTTTATCTTCCAGCATCCGGTCGATTTTTTCCTCAATAGTGCCTTCGGTGATGAAGGCATGGACCATGACGTTTTTTTTCTGACCGATGCGAAAGGCCCGGTCCGTGGCCTGATTTTCCACCGCAGGGTTCCACCACCGGTCAAAATGAATCACATGGCTCGCCTTGGTGAGGTTGAGCCCCACCCCGCCTGCCTTTAAAGACAGCACCATAAACGGACAATACGCGTCATCCTGAAACTTCTCGATCAGGGCTTTCCGTTTGTTGACGGGCACCCCGCCATGCAGAACCAGGCCCTTTCGTCCAAAGATGGTTTCCAGAAAAGCCTCAAGCGGCCCGATGATTTCCCGGAACTGGGTGAACACCAGTGCCCGCTCCCGTTTCTCATAAATGGTTTCACAGATTTCCCGGAGCCGGATGAATTTGCCGCTGTCTTTTTCATCAAATCCGCCGTTTCCCGTGAACTGATCCGGGTGGTTGCAGAGCTGCTTGAATTTGAGGATCGCGGACAATACCAGTCCTTTTCGCGCAATGCCCTCGGCGTCGGAATCCACCAGCTTTTTCTCCAGCTCCTGAACCAGATGCTGGTATAATACCGCCTGTTTTTTGGATAGCCCGGCATATGTCTTCATCTCCACCTTGTCCGGCAGATCGGAAATCACTGTTTTATCGGTTTTCAGGCGTCTCAAAATATAAGGTGACACAATTTTCCGGAGCCGGGCATAGCCTTCGGGATGGGTGTTCAGATTCTTGGCGAAATCCGTAAATTCCTTCCGGCTGCCCAACAGCCCGGGGTTTAAAAAATCAAACAGGGACCAGAGGTCCGCCACCCGGTTTTCAATGGGCGTACCGCTCATGATGATCCGGTTGCGTGCCTTAAGCTGTTTTACGGACTGGGTCTGCCGGGTTCCGGGATTTTTAATGGCCTGGGCCTCATCCAGAATCACGGTTTCCCATTCCTGCGCAGCAAGCCAGGCATATTTCCGGACCAGAGAATAGGTGGTGATCACCAGGTCGACCCCGTCCGGCACCGGTTTTTCATCTTCCATACCCTGCGGGTTGATACTCGTCGGCAGTTTGTCGGGTTGTTGATATCCCGGATGGGCGATCATATATTTTAATTTCGGCAAAAATCGATGGATTTCGCTGACCCAGTTGGAAACAAGGGAGGCGGGAAGCACCAGAAGCACAGGTGCTTCACCCTTTTTTCGGCGGCTCAGAAAGGCCAGAATCTGGACGGTCTTTCCCAGCCCCATATCATCGGCCAGGCAGGCTCCAAAATTCAGTCCATTCAGAAAACACAGCCAGTTCAGCCCCTTTTTCTGGTATTCCCGCAAATCAGCCGTAAAGCCCTTGCCGGGCGCCATATCCGGCACTTTCAATGGGTCGCGGAATTTTTCCATGACGGAAGCCAGCCAGGTTCCGTTTGAAACCGACACATCCACGTCAACGCCGTCCATATCGAGCCATTTTTCAGGCGCAAGCTGCATGCGAATGGCTTCCTGAAAACTGACGCCTCCGGCCATCAATCGCCCTGCCCGGTCATAGGCTTCCAATGCTTTTTGCAGTTTTTCCGGATCCACCGCCACCCATTTGTTTTTGAGAAAGGCCAGTCCCCGGGATTCTTCTAAAAGCTCGCGGGCTTCATCCACCGATAAGAGCATATCGCCGACAAGGATGGCGGCGTTAAAATCCAGCAGCGCGTCCATGCCCACACGGGAAGGAATTTTGTCCCCAAAACTTAAAGCCAGGGACACTCCCGGGCCTTTTGCCTTCCACCAGTCGGGTATTCGGCACAATACTCCCTGTTCCTCATAAACCGGAATTTCGCGCAGGAACCGGAGCGCCTCTTTCGCAGACCAGCCCAGAGGATGAAAAAGCTCGCCGGTTTCGATCAGATGCGCCGCCAAGTCGCTTTTTTCAGCGGCCCGGTATACGGTGGAAAGAAGATTAAGCAGGGCATCGCGATCATCGCCATATTCTTTTAAAGCATGGCTCAAGGGCAGATGCCGGGCCTTGCCGCCGAGACCCATACCCGTCGAATACGTAGCCATAAAGGCAAAGGGCATTTCATGATGTTTGTTTTCCACCAGATGGAAATACACCCTTCCGGCGAGATGCACCGAAGGGTTGAAGGATGCGATAAATGCCGACACCGTGCCGGGATAGGCTCTGATTCGGACCGCATAAACATCACATATCCGGCCCCATACTTCACGAAGCCGGTCTCCGGTGATGTATTCGGCCCCGGTCATCCAGGGCGCACGCGCTAAAAAGCGATCCAGTTCATCTTCGGATATTTCGATAAGGGCCTGATGGCGCAGATCCTCCAGATCCGGAATCCGGCTCAGTTTCTGAACAAACAAACCGGCAAATGACCGGAAATATTCAAGGGACGGTGAAAAATCCATCGGCCGGTCGGAAAAGCCGAGGACAAAAAGGAATCCTTCTTTATCGGACTGAATCATTTCAAAAAGGGTTTCCTGAAAGGCCTGATCCTCCGGACGCATATCCGTTTCAGCCGGGGTCCATTCGGGCAGAATCTTTCCGTCCGGCATGACCGCAAGATTTAAACATTCATCACTCATCACTCATCACTCATCATTGACTCAAATACTTTAGCGGATCAGTTCCCTGAAAGGCGAAATCCCGCCGCACCCGTTCTTCGCTGATGCCGAATTCCTCAAGGCGCATCACCTCATGCCCGCGTTTGAATCCCCGCTGTTTTTCCGCCTGCCGCGCCACCGCGTCCCGAAGCGCCGGACTGGGGGTGATACCGGTAAAGGAGATGATCTCGTCAAACACTTCCGGAAGCTCCCTCAGAAGCCGGCTATAGGGAAGAATCATCACCTTCTCCGGGTTGATGCCGCCGGTCTGCCAGAGGTCGAAAAAATACCGGCAAAGCTCGACGCTGGCGCGGTACCGGTATTCGAAAAACAGGTCCAGTTGTTCCTTTGTGAACCGGTGAATCCCCCAGAGGGCATCCAGCGTATGATAATTTAAAGACAAATAAGACGGCAGGGTTTCCTCGGCCGGGCGGTGCATGTAAATAAAACGGGCGTCGGGAAATACCTCCATGAGGGTCCGGATCCGGTGGGTGGAAAAATGGGTCTGGGCGAATACCTGGGTTTTGCCGGTGTAATAGATATGCCGCTGAAAACAGTGTTTCAGATACCTTGCCGACCGGAGCCTGCGGTGTTTGGGCTGAAGGTCATGGAAGCGGAACTCCCGGTATTCCTCGGGCACGAATCCAAGGGGTGAGCCGACGAGCAGAAACTGGGTGTCGAGGATGTGGAGAAAAAGCATCTCATCTTCCTCTACCTTATCGAGAGCAATGCCGTGGCCGGTGTCTTCGGGAATAATGACGGTTTTGTTATGGCGGACCAGAAAACGGATAATGGGCGCCACCAGCTTCCGTGCGCTGATGGCGGGGAACAGCACGTGCCAGGCGTGAAACGCGGCCATTTCATCGGTCCGGGTGAACAAATGGTGGATAAAGGTGGTGCCGCTCCGGGGGTGGCCGATGATGAACACGGGATTTTTCACCTTGACCCTGGAAAATCCCGGGAAAAAGATATAATCGGCAAACAGGGTGGCATGGGAGATCAGGAACCAGACCCTGAAAAAAACCAGCACAAAGCAGAAAAAGATAAAATTCGGGCTGAAACCGTACATCCGCCAGATGGTCTTGAGTCCTTTCAGATACATACCGGTATCGTCTCTCTGGTAAAGGTGGTTGTTGGTAAGCGCACGGTGGTTCCCGGCAGTGTATTCATGTACCGAAAATATCAATGGCTTGCAACATACATCATGAAAACCGCTTTTTAAAATTATGATGCATTTCGGCATTAAGAATATTTTCCAAGGATAAACCCAACAAAAAAAATTCCGTGAAAAAAACGAAAATATGTTATACTATTTTATACTTAAAAGCCATAAATCAGAAGGATGCGGTGCATCCATTTGATTATTCTATGTATAGAATGGATTGGTCCGGGCATGTTGCGGGCGAGGAATCTTAAAAATAAATTTAAAGGTCCCTATAAGTCGAATGCCGTCGGGATCTTGATGATCAGGGGTTACATGGGTTTGATTAAATACAAACGGGTATTTAATCAAAATACACCCCCCATTCCCCAGCTAATACAGCATTTACCCCATTTACAAAGATCCGCTGAATGGGGTATAAATATACGACTTCACCATAGTTATAAGGATGCGGCGCATCCTTTTGTCAGGCGATATATAGAACGGATTGATCCGGAAACCTGCCGGATAAGGAATCTGAAACAATAAAAAATCAAGGAGGAAAAATGAAAAAGGTCTATCTTTTATGGATGATGCTTTTCCTGTTGTCGACCAATCTTCAGGCGGCATCAACGGATGCGGTTTTATTCGAGGGAGAGGGAGTGATCACACCCACCCCTAAATCCCAGGAATTACTTGACGAAAATATTTTAGTGCAGAACGGCGACGGCGTGGCCGTGAGCATCGTTTCAGGGGATTTTCCGGACATTGTTGTGAATGTCACGGTTTCGGACAGCAACGGGAACCCGGTCTCCGGACTGACGGCGGCCGATTTCGGGATTACGGAACAGTCCGAGCTTGAGGCGGCGCCGGCCGGCCAGATCCTGACCTGTTTTGAGGAAAACGATACGACGACGCCCATCTCTCTGGCCCTGGTGTTTGACGTCAGCCTGAGCATGAACCCGAACAACCGCTTGAATGACGCCAAAACCGCGGCCATCAACTTTCTGAACAACTCCAAGGCCGGCGACAGGGCTTCCCTGGTCTCCTTTTCCGGGTGCAACCAGGGAGGGATCATTGTGCCATCCGCGGATGTGAAAAAAGACAGCGACCAGAACGACATTCCGGATATCAACGAGGCCATCCAGAAACTTACCGCCATCGGCAGGACCGCCGTTTATGACGGCATCGCTGACGGCATCGATAGTCTCGCCGATGAACCGTCCCCCAGGGGCGTCATTATTTTCACCGACGGATACAGCAATGACGACTGCCATTACAGTATTAACGAAGTCATCCAGAAAGCGAAAGACGAAGGCGTTCCGGTTTACACCATCGGCCTGGAAAGCGACACCATGGCCGACCAGCTCGACGCCATCGCCGCGGAAACCGGGGGATATTACCGGGAGGCCCCGACCGCACTGGATATGGAAGAATTATACATGGATATCGCCCAAAGCATCCGGGGTGAGTACCAGCTCTGCTATACCACCCACAATTCCGTCCAGGACGGGACCCTGCGGACCGTCACCGTTACTGCTGACGACAAAACCGGCTCCGGAACCTATACCGCTCCCGGGATATTCAACCCCAATCCCCCGGCCATCAACCACACCCCCATCACAACCTGGCAGGAAAACCTGGCGATTCCCGTCAGTGCGGAAGTCAGTGATCCGGACGCCGGCGACAGCGTTTCCCGGGTTGCCCTTTTCTATCGCATTTCAGGATCAGGTCTGGGAAACCTTTATACCTCCATCGACATGACGAATACCGGCGGGCATACATACACCGCGACGATTCCGGCGAATAAAGTGACGTTGGCCGGGGTCGAGTATTATTTGGCGGCATGGGACTCCCGGGGTGCTCAGGCGGAAAACGGCTCCGCTTCGGCTCCGCATTTTATCGAAGTGACCGCCGCTCCGCAACCGCCTGTGGCGAATGCGGGACATGATGCGAGCGTGAACGAAGGGGATCTCATCACACTGGACGGTTCGGCTTCAACATCTGACGACCAGCTCACCTACGCATGGCGGCAGCTTTCGGGAACGGACGCCTCGCTTTCCGATCCCGGCAGCGCAACCCCTCACTTCACCGCGCCGCTGACAGGGCCGGCAGGTGCGACCCTGGTTTTTGAACTGGAGGTTACGGACAGCATCAGCCAGACCGACACCGACACCGTCACCATTACCGTCAATGATTCCCTGGCGCCGGAAGCCGATTTCACATGGTCGCCGGCATCCCCCGCCACCGGACTGCCCGTCACCTTCATCGACGGGTCCATCCCCAAGGGCGGCGCAATCGTATCCTGGGCCTGGGAATTCGGCCAAGAAGGAACCGCCTCCGTTCAGAACCCGCAATTCACTTTTACGGAAAACGGCGCCTATATCGTACGCCTGACCGTCGGGGATGAATTCGGTTCCGTGGACACCGCAACCAAAACCGTAACGGTCACATGCCCCGGCGGCAATTGCAGCGGCAGCGGCGGATGCTTTATCGGGTCTGCGGGCGCGGCGTTCGGGATGGAATAAACCGGTAATCGGCAGGCAGAAACCGCTTCCTCCCCCCTCCCGCAATGAGGGGGGAGGAAGCGCCGAATCAGACAGAAACACTATCAGGAAGGTATCAAAATATGAAAATAAAATTAAAAATCCAATATGTGATCATTTGCCTTTTCCTCCTTCTCCAGATGCTGCCCCAAAACGCATATTCCGAAGAAAGGCCGGGGGAGGTCAGCATCAGTCCCATGGTGGGGGCATATGTTTTTGACAATGAACAGGACATAGAAAAAGATGCCATCGGCGCACTCGGCCTGGGCTATAATTTCACGGAAAACTGGGCCGCGGAATTCATGATGAATTACGGGAGATTCGATCATCAGTATTTCGATCTCAACTCCTGCCGGTGCGAAGAGGAAAGAATCACCGGACTTGTCATGCACCTGGACGCGCTATATAATTTCTGTCCGGATAAAAAGCTGGTTCCCTATGTGGCGGTTGGTTTTGGCGGGGTCATGCTGGACACCGACCATATGAAGAATGATGATTACACGGCCGCAAACTACGGCGGGGGCGTGAAATATTTTCTGAGTGAAAACATGGCCCTCAGGGCGGACGCCCGCCACATCATCGATCTGGAATACGGCAACAACAATGCCGCCTTCACCGTGGGCATGACATTCCAGTTCGGCGGCGAGGAAAAGGTTGTGCCGCCGCCACCTGCACCAGCGCCGAAAGTGATTCCCATTGAAAAAATTGAAGCCCCTCCCCTCAAAGAAAAAATCACCATTGACCTGAGGGTTCAGTTTGATCTGGACAAGGCTAAAGTTAAACCCCAATACCATGACAACATCAAGAAACTGGCCGATTTCATGAAGAAATATCCCGACATTGATGCGGAAATCGAAGGCCATACCTGCTCCATCGGCACTTCGGCATACAATATGGGGCTTTCCCAGCGGCGTGCGGAAAGCGTGAAGGCCTATATGGTGAAACATTTCGGCATTGATCCGGCCCGGCTCACCACTGTCGGATACGGTGAAGACAGACCCATTGCCAACAACAAAACCAGAAAAGGCCGCATCGCAAACCGTCGGGTGCATGCCATTGTATCCCAAGAAGTGATCGTGGAAAAACCTGCACCGGTGCAGAAGTAAGGGGCGGCCTGCGGTTTCATCGCTAAAGGGGTGAAACCGGGTCTAACCGGACTTTCAAAATCAAAAGGGGTGCGGCGGATGATGGATTTCCGTTGCACCCTTTTTTTTATCATTTTCTCTTCATTTGCGGGCACTTGCGCCGCCCGCAGGCGAATCATTCGGACCCGGTTTTTTCGGGACTGACCGGCAGGGAAATGGTAAACGCTGCGCCCTCGCCGGGTGCGCTTTCCACCCGGATGTCGCCCCCGTGGTCCTTGATGAACCCGTAACACACGGAAAGCCCCAGCCCCACGCCCTTAACGCTGGATTTGGTGGTGAAAAAACTGTCGAAAATCCGGCCCAAATTTTCCTGTTTGATGCCCACCCCCGTATCGGCGAACCGGATATTCGCAAATCCGTCCGACATAAAGCTGGAGACCGTCAGCGTGCCGCCGTCCGCCATGGCGTCCCTGGCGTTTGACACCATGTTGAGAAACACCTGGCGCAGTTGGTTGGTGGACGCATGGACCTTTGCTATCCCGAGGTCAAAGTCCGTCCTGATGATGATATTGTTTTCCTTGAGCTGTTTTTCATGAAGCATCAGAATCTCATCGACAATGGTGTTCATATCTACCGGCTTTTTGATCTCCTGTTCCGGTTTGGAAAAGGACAGCATTTTTTTCAGCATGTCCGCCAGCCGGACAATTTCAGATAATGACATGTCGAGCAGCTTGCGCCGTCTATTCCCCTCCGGTACTTCGGTTTTCAGGAGTTCCAAAGTGTTCATGATGCCGTACAGGGGATTGTTGAGTTCATGGGCCACCTGGGAGGTCAGGCGTCCCATGGCCGCGAGCTTTTCGGAATGGAGGAGCTGCTGCTGGGTCTTGCTTAAGGCCCGCTCCATGTCAATGCGTTCCGTCAGGTCCACAAACGAACCCACCGTGGCCGCCTCGTTGCCGTCGTCATCATAGATCATGGCCGCCGACAGGTTGCCCTCGATGATTTTACCGTCCTGCCGCACATACAGCACGGGTTGCGGCGGGAATACGCCCACGCCGCCCTGGTCCGGGCTTCGCAGGGTTTTCATGATTTCATAGGCCTTGCCTTCCGGATACACCTTGGTGATATGCAGCTTGCCGATCACATCTTCCGCCGAATATCCAAGTGTTTTCTCAGCCATCTTGTTCCATATGATGATATTGCCGCGCAGATCCGACGCCATAATGGAAATGGGCGCGCTTTGGACGATTTTGTTCATGAAATCATGGGCTTCCCTGAGTTTCCGCTCCATCCGGTAGCGATGGGACTGATCCACGTTGATGCCCTCGTACCCGATAACGTTGCCCTGGTGGTCATAGCGCACGTGGCTGGTCATGAGCACCGGAATGGCGGAACCGTCTTTTCGCTTAAACTGGACCTCATAATCCACCACCCGGCCATCCCGCTCGATCATGGCCTGAAAATGCCGCCGGTCGTCCGGAAAAAGATACAAATCCCGGATGATGTCGATTTTCAAAAATTCTTCCTTACTCGCGTAACCCAGCATGTCGACCATGGCCTGGTTCGCGTCCACGAACTTGCCTTCCTTGGTGCTGATGTAGACCCCCACGGCCACATGCTCGAAAATGGTCCGGTAATCCTCCACGGTCGCCTTCAGCCTGGCTTCCCGCTGCTTGCGATGGGTGATATCCTGGTAAATGCTCAGTTTGGCAAGGGTGCCGTCCGGCATCCGGATGGGCGATTCGGACTGTTCGAATGTTCTGTCGACTTTGGGGACATACACTTCCCGGTTCCCCGGTTCGCCCCCCAATATCTGAACGCACCGGCACCAGGGGCACAAGCCGCTGCTGTTGTTGATCACCTCATGGCATTTTTTACCGACCCCGTCGCCGAACCAGTCTTTCATGGTCCGGTTCATGTAAAGCACGGTGTAATCTTCCGAAACCACATAAATCCCGTTTGTCAGGGTATCGAGAATGGTGGTCAGTATGATTGTGTCTCTGTGCATGGATCACCTCGCCAATGGAATTGATTCCGTAAAAAACCAAAACATGGCCTGAACGCGCCTCCGCCCGGCATATGAAAAGTTCTATAGCACAGGTTGCGCACAACGGACAGACAAATCACCGGAAGGCGGATGGGGGAGCGATTTTCAGCGGATGCATCCTAACCGGATTGACTCTTCCGCAGTGATTCCCATCGACCATTTTTTCTTCTACTTTTCTTGGTGGGCAAGAAAAGTAGCAAAAGAACCCAGCCCCGCGCCGCTTATCTCCCTGCCAGTCTGTTTTTCGTGGCGGGGGAAAAACTCGCTTCGTAATCGGCCCTTCCTGATTGATGCATAAATTCAAGGCGTTCAAGTGTCAGGCACTTTATAATTTAGCCGCTCAGACAGTTTTCCCCTTTTTCCACGGAAAACAGCCCGTCAGGGACGCAGCGCGATGGGCAAAAACCCTTGGACATAGAGATCGAAGAACCGGTTTTGAAAGTGGGTTGACCATACCGAACTGTCCGGTCGACCGGACAGTTGAATGCATCCTCACCGGATTGCCGGGATTTCAATATTTATCAGGTTCAGATGCCTGTTGTTATTTTCTCGTGGGGACGGGTTTTCCAACCCGCCAATGATCCATTACCCAACAAATCAGTTCATGGAGAAAGGCCACACACTTCCGGCGGGGGGAGCCCATCGCGATGCGGCCCCGGGCCTGACGGTTTCCGTGGATCACGGGGGCAAACTG
>JBAQUK010000090.1:0-25344 GCA_049297455.1 Desulfosalsimonadaceae bacterium
AATGTCGCATATAGCTTTTATCAATATCGATAATATTTTGCTTTAAATCTCCCTGTCCGATGGGAAAATCCAGTAAAATTTTTTACCGGAAAATTAAAAACCGGGGTTTTCGGTCAGGCACTATCTACGAATATATTCGTAACAACGTCGATTACGTTCCTTACTTCGGTTCACTGAAAGGAGCCACCCTCACCTATCTCGACGGCTCAGGCAATGATTTCGACCAGGCGTCGCTGATGATCGCCCTCCTCCGGGCAGGCGGCTACACCGCGCAATACGTATATGGCAAAATGACTATCCCCGCCTCGGGCGACACCAGCCAGAAAGATATTCAGCACTGGCTGAAAGTGGATGCCAATAATGCTGTGATTGCCAAGGTGTTTGCAAACGGCGGCATTCCCGCTACCCAATCCGGCGCGAACTTCATCGTGGACCGCATCTGGGTTAGCGCCACCATTTCCGGTAAAAATTACCTTTTCGATCCGGCGTTCAAACCGCACCAGACCATTTCAGGCATTAATCTTAAAAGCGCTATGGGGTACAGCAAGTCCGCCTTTCTTACAGCCGCCGGCGAAGCCGTGGGGCCCAATTTCGTCAACCACTTAAACGAGACCGGCATTAATACCGCCTTAAACGGCTATGCCATGAACTTGGCAAATTACATCCGGAACAACACTCCCAATGCTCAAACATCCGGAATCATCGGCGGCAGCAAGATTGTTTCTCAGTCTCTATCCGCTCTGCCGACCAGCCTTGCCTTCTCCAATACCCCCACCTACTACTGGACTGACATTCCAAGCGCCTATGTCCACTGGGTAAACATTGATGTCAACAACAGGTTTGGCCTACCCATAAACATCCCGGATCTTAACGGGAAAAAGCTCTCGATTGTCTTTCGGGCCAGCTCAACCCCTTTGGCCCAGGTCTGGCAGGACGACCTGATGATTGCTGAAGAAACCGGGCCAATCACAGCAACGGCCCCATGTCCATTGACCCTCACCATCCATCATCCTTATGTAACAGGCGGTTTTAATCAAGAGGTTAAATATACCCTCAAACGCGGCGGAACCTACGTCATCATTTACGACTTCGGAGAAAGCCGCCTGGGACGGCTTGTCGAGAAACGGGAACGGCAGTTGCAGACCTACCGGGAATCGGGCTTCAAAGACACAGATAGACAGGTGCTGACCGAATCGCTCAATGTCATCGGCATGACTTGGATGCGCGACACCGACCTGAATTATGATCTCCTCGGCCAGATTGGAGGAATGATCGATCTTTGGCATCACCGTTTCGGTATCGTGAGCCAGGAAGGCGGTTACTACATCGATGTAAAGGCGCAGATGAATGCAATAGCTTCCATACGCGGCGATAGTATTGCCGAGGGCGTTTATATGAAGACAATGGGGAATATGTCAAGCGCTATGGAGCACGGCGTTCTGGAGCAGATGCAGGTGAACCGGCCAGCAGTATCGACGGTGAAACTCCTTCAACGCAACAACTACAACGGGAGATGGTTCGCCCAGGTGGACTCGACCAATTTTGCCGGCATCAAGACACTGCTTACCAATTACAGCACGCAGGATCTATCCGACCTGCAAACAAGCATCGACAAAGGCAACACGCTGATACTGCCTGCGGATGGCCGTATCGCTCTTCAATCCTGGTCCGGCAAGGGATATATCGACTACAAATTCACCGATACGACCGGATATATCGGCATGATCATCGGCGGCGGATATTTTGGCGGCTACGGAGCCTCCATGGTACCCGTTTACGTGCCCGATGTAAACAACTATGCAACCTTGAACATTACACCCCAGGCCACGACACCCAAAGTGGGCAGCTCGGACCCGGTTGATATGGCCAGTGGCAATTGGATGTACGAAAATACGGATCTCTCCCTTTCCGGCAGCATGGGCGGGCTTGCCATGAAGCGCTCCTACAACAGCGGAAACAACAATATGCAAACCAGTTTGGGCTTCGGTTGGACGCACAATTACAACCTGTACGTCGAGAAGCACTCGAGCACGCCCTTCGGGTTGGGAACACGCGGGCCCTTGGACGCCGCCGCCCTGATCACCGCTTCGGTTGCAACGCTTGACGTCATGAGAGGGACGCCCGACTTAAAATCGTGGCTTGTTACAGCGCTTACTAACAAATGGGGCATGGATCAGCTCACCAACAACGCGGCAAGCGTTCATCTGGGAACCGATGTCTTAACCTTTATAAAGCTTCCCGACGGCTCCTTTGCCTCCCCTCCGGGCGTTACTTCCAAGCTGGTTCTGGCAAACGGTCTCTACCGTGTGGACGAGCGCTTCGGACGCACCATAAACTTCAACAGCGACAACCGGGTCAGCCGAATCACCGACGCGGACGCAAATCAGGTGTGCTTCACTTACAGCTCGGGCAAACTCCAGAGTGTGGCCGACGGCTTCGGCCACAGCTTAAACTTCACTTACACCGGAAGCCTGCTCACGTCCGTTTACGATTCTGCCGGGCGGAGCGTCTCTTACGGATACAGTGCAAATAACCTCACCACCGTCACCGACCCGGAGGGAAAGATCTGGCGTCAGACTTACGACACAAATCACCGTCTTCTGACCCTCAAGAATCCGCGCAACATCACGACCGTGACCAACGTCTACGACACCTTTGGCCGCGTGCAGAAGCAGACCGTACCGAGACAGACCGGAAGCGTCACCTACAATCTCTATTTTTCAGGATACCGCAACATCGAGGAGGACGCGGCCGGCCGCCAGACCATCTACTCTTTTGATGACAAAAAACACCTGCTCTGCGTGAAAAACGTAATGGGCCAGGAAACGACTAACACCTACGACGGACGGAACCATTTGATTTCTCAAATCGATCCGAAAATGTATACCACGAGCTACGCCTATGACGCCAACGACAACCTCATCAAAGTCACCAACGCCTTATACCGGAAAAGCGTCAACACCTATGACAGCCTGTTCCGTCTCACCGACGTTACCGACCCCCTGAGCCATAAAATCCACACTGTTTACGACGCCGAGCATCACCCGACCAAGACCACCGTATACCCGGCTGTCGGCCAGACCATCAGCACGCTGAAGAGTTATTATGCCAACGGACTGGTCAACACCACAACCGACGGCAGGGGCGCCGTCACCACGCTCACCTATAATTCTTACGGCAACCCCGCCACCCGCAAGACCGCAACAGAGCCGGTCATCGATTACGATTATGACGCCATCGGCCGGATGACGGCCCTGACCGATCAAGCGGGTTCCAAAACCACCTTCACGTATGACAAACGCGGCCTGCTCACGAGCAAAACCGATCCGCTTTCAAAAACGACGAGCTTCACCTACTACGATGACGGCACCCTATGGAAGATCACCGACCGCATGGGCAAGACCACAACCTTCACCTATACTCCCACCGGCAAGACAAATACCATAACCTACCAGGGCGGGGCAACGGTGGCTTACACCTATGACCAGTTCGACAACCTGACGAAAATGCAGGATGCCATTGGCGCCACCACTTACACCTATGATAAGCTGAACCGGTTCTCAAGCTCAACCGATCCGCGCGCCTTTGCAATCTCCTACACCCGTGACGCAAACGGCAACATCACCGGAATCACTTACCCCGGCAGTAAGACGGTTGCTTACACCTATGATCAACTCAATCACATGAAAACCGTCACCATCAAATGGCTCGGTAAAACAGCCACTTACACGTATGACGCCGCCGACCGCCAGAAAGGACTCACGCAGTTTAACGGCACGGTGGCGCAGGCGGGCTTTGACAACGCGAACCGGATGACCTCCCTGCAAAACCTTACCGCCGCTGGCGGAAGCGTCATCGCCGGCTACACTTACACGTTGGACGCCAACGGCAACCGGACCAATATCAGCCAAACCGTTCCCTTAAGCCTTTCCGTTGCAGCGGCCAATACCGCCTACGCGATGAACCCCCAGAAAAACCGCCTGCTTCAGGCGGGAACAACTGCTTTTTCCTACGACAATGAGGGACAACTTGCCACGAAAACCGGAACCACGTATACCTTTGACGACGCGCATAGGCTGACCAGTACAACAGCCGGTGCGGTCACCAACACATACCGCTATGACGGCGCCGGAAACCGCCTGGAGGCGACCCGAAGAGGAGTCATCACCCGCTATATATACGATGCCGCCGGCAATTTACTTGCCGAGGCGAACGGGAGCAACGAGATCCAGAAGTATTATATTTACGGCAATGGGCTTCTGGCCATGGTGACATCGACCGGCGAAATTTACTGCTACCACTTCGACGGGACCGGCAATACCGTGGCCCTGACGAACGCGTCCAAGGCAGTGGTTAACAAATACGCATACACCCCCTTCGGCACCGTGGGCAACAAGGTCGAAGCCGTCGCCCAGCCATTCCAGTATGTGGGTAGCTACGGAGTCATGGCCGAGTCCAACGGGCTTTACTTTATGCGCGCCAGATATTATGATCCGAAAGTGGGCCGCTTCATCTCCGAAGATCCGAAAGGGTTTGACGGCGGGGATGTGAATTTGTATGCGTATGCTGGAAATAATCCCGTGATGTTTGTGGATCCGAGCGGACAGTGGATTGCCGGAGCGATAATTGGGGGGATCGGCGGAGCGATGGGAGGAGTCAACTCGGCGCTCATGAGCAATAGCTCGTTGAAGGCAGCTATAGCGGGGGGCTTTTTCGGCGGTGTTGCTGGTGCCGTTGCTGGTGGTGTTCTTCCCGATTTGGTCGGTTGGTCGGCTGGTAGCGCAACCGGAGCAGCAGTAGGTTCCATCGTGGGTGGCTCTGTGGGAGGAGCGGCAGGGGGAGCCGCCTCAGATCTGGCGAGCAAGGGCAACATCACGGGGAAATCCGTCCTAATGGGGGCTGCCACAGGCGCATTCTCAGGACTCGTTGCAACCCCGGGAGTCGGGTTGGCAGCTATTGCCACAGGCGGGTCCGACCTTGGAATGGCTCTTATGGGAGCTTGCGGAGGGATCATGGGCGATACGGTCAGCGCAACGGGGTTTGCGATAATGCAATCAACCTCTCATGGAAAATAACTGCAATGATGCAGCAGGAATCTCGAAGGCGAGAAAACGGTGGCTATATTTTCGGTGAGAAATCGAAGCTTGCGAACTGGGTACTCAATCATCCGATCCATATTGGTGGGTGTTGTGTATTAATAGGCACACCTCTTCTTGCCAGCGATAAGTTGACATTGATTGACTCCTTTGTGGTAAATTTGCTGTTCTTCTTTGGACTATCTTTTTTTTTAAGGTTCATTTGCCGAAACCTGTGCTATTGGGTCAAGGTTGACGTAGCGTCAGGGAAAATCATCTTTTATAGATGCTTTAACAAGGGTGTCGTGGAGGCTTCGCTCAACTTGGTAGAGTTTGTTTTCGACACACATTTTGCATGTCACTATGATGGAGAGAGATTTACTATTTTCAATGAGTATATGAATGACATTGTGGAGGTACTTCCCCATGGAATGGAAATCAGGTTTTCAAATAGTTTTTATGGACGGTTTATGAAGAAACAATTTGAGAGGAATCGGCGGCGTGCGCGAAAAGTATAGCTGACTGCAAGATGGGGGGTGGCAACTTATTGCCGCAGATCCGGCATTTATAACGGTGTTGAATTCAACAAAACAGGAAGGCAAAAAACAAAAAAGGGAGCGACGGATAAACCGCCGCTCCCTTTTTAATTATAAAACGATAGCAATACGCCAGTTACGGAACCAGCGACAGTTCATTCACCCGGCTGGCGTCACCCGTTTCCAGGGCCGCCTGCCCGTAATTCGCATCCGGAATAATATGATCGGCAAATCCGCCGGCTTCCGGGGCCGCCGTCAAGAAGGTCAAAAACGCCATCCATTCCTTCACTTCCTGAATACCCGCAGTCGCCGGATCCCTGTCCAGTCTTGAATCCAGCATATTCGCCAGGGTCACCGGCTGCCCGCTGTTGTCCAGGGGGACGATGGGCAGGTTCAAGGCTCCCAGCAGCATCTGCAAGTCCGCACTCTGCATCACGAAATACATATAAATATCCATCACACACGGATAAAACGCATCGTCTTCCACCGGAACAGCCGCCTGACCTTCACATTTAAAATCCTGTCCATTGTACAGGGTGACGGACCCCGGCACGATCTGATACATTCCGGCAGCTCCCGCGTGGGTGTATCGCAAGCCTGAAAGGTTGAGATTATAGGAGGATTTCAGGTTGACCAGCGCAAAATAGAGTGCGTGATAAGGATGGGCAGGATTGGCGAGCTGGGCCATAAACGCCTCATCCCCAGCAGCGATGACATACGCGGCCAACTGGCACATGTTTTTCACATGGGCGCCGGTCAGATTCACCTGCATCAGCGGGTATCCGGGCACATCCTGCTGGGTGGGGTCAACCGTCATGCCAAGGGGCACCACACTGTACATATCGGCGAACGTCACCAGTTCTCCCGCTTCAAACCCCTCTCGCAACACGCCGGTGGCAACGATGCCGATCCCGCCGTCCATACCGCCCAGCATATACCGCAGAGAATCCGCAACAAGGTTGCCCATGCCCGTTTCTTCCGACTTGACGGGGATTCCGAGATTAGCTGATCCGGAAACAGCCACCACATCCTTGATGCCGATGCCGAGTTGGGGTTTTAATGCCTCATCAATGCCCGCATCAAACATATCCACTACAAAGTTCATGGACGGATCACCGGGAGTCGCGTCATCAATGGGGTGGTTGGTGAGGGCCGCATCCGAAACCCCGGCCCCGACTTCAACGGTGACATCCAGTTGGGCCAGGTTCTTTCCATAATAACCGGCGCAGATGATGCGGGTTCCGTTTTCCGTCACAATCTCAGGGGTCATTTCATGTTCATGCCCGGATGCGATAATATCGATGCCGGTCACGTTTTGCGCAAGCAGGATATCATCACCTCCGGGGGTGCCTTCCGGATCCGTGATCCCGGAATGGGAAAGGATAATGACAATATGAGCGCCCAGATCGTTTTTCAGGTGATCCACGGTCTGTTGGATCGCTGCATAGTCATGATCAAATGTGACCGGACCGGCCAGGGGGGCGTCATTTTCGGCATTGTTGCCCAAAAGGCCCATGATGCCGACCTTCAGTCCGTTATCCAGGGTTTTTACCAGGGTTGGGCGAATCGCGCCGGCAGCGGCAAATGCCTCAATGCCGTCGTCATCCGTACCGGCAACGCCGTCGGTCTCCATGTTGGACGCCACAATGGGAACGGTGAACCCGCTGCCGTCCTCACCCCGGGCGTTGTTCAAAATCATGGCAAGGCCCGCAGGCCCGTAATCGAATTCGTGGTTGCCGAAGGTGACGGCGTCATAGTCCATAAATTCCATAAAATAAAACGCCGCCGGGGAATCCCCCATGGTCAGGTCATACACCGTGCCCATGAGAAAATCGCCGGAATCCACCAGCACGGTGGGAATGCCCTGAGACATGGCCGCAAGCCTGACCCGGGCGATTTTGGTCGTGAGCCGGGCATATCCGCCTTGTGTCTGGTCGGTGCCGCCGGAATTATCAATGCCGTCGTCCGGGCTGAAGGTTAATGACGATCCTGAGCCGCCGGCGCGATGGTGCACATCCGTGGTCTGAAGCAGCGTAAAAGAAACCACATCGCCGTCCGACAGAACCGGGGGACCGGTTTCAGGGGGAGCGGAATTATGGGAATCGCTGCACGCGGTCAAGGAAAACATCATTAAAACTGAAATAATCAGCAGATATATTTTTTTCATACACCCTCCATTCCCGATTTTTTTTTAAAGTCTAAAACGCAAGATCAAATCCAAAGGCCACTATGGTGGTGGCGTTTTCAGTATCCACGCTCACCGGCGGAAGCCCGTTGTCGGTCGCCGCCACATAATCGATGGTCTCATCATCCCAGAAAGTCCGGCCCAGGGCGAAATTAAACGTAACCCCATCCTTAAATTCCCAGGCAAAGCCGGTGCCCACATGCCAGTTATCCGTATACAGCGTTTCAAACGCGCCGATGGTTCCATAATACCGGTCTATGTCTTTCCAATCGAATTTGGTATAAATCGTGCCAAGACTTACCTTGAACTGATCGTTGACCTGGTAAGCCACGGTGCCGCCCAGAGCCCAGCAATCACCCGCCAGATCCGCGAGGTCTTCTCCGCTGGAAGCTTTTCCCCAGTCCGCATCCTCCTGAAAATACATATTATAATCAAATTCAGTCGTCCATTGCGGTGAAAGCCTGTATTCAATGCCCATGCCGAACATGGCCGGGAAATCCCTCCGGTTCTTGTCCCGGTAATCCGCAAGCCCGAACTCCGCAGGAAAATCATTCCGCTTCAGGTCGGTCTCAAAATCCAAGACCACCCGGGTTTCATACCGCAGACCGATGTTGACGTCTTTATTCGGGGAAAGGTTCATGCCGATGACACCGCCCACCCCGTCCGCATCCGTGTCATATCGCAGTTTCCATTCGTGTTCACCCGCGTAAGCATCCGTAAACGTCGCACCGGCCTTAACCTCATTTTCCGCATAAATATACCGCAGGCCCCCGGCAAGGGATATGAATTCGCTGAACCGGTAAGCAGCCCCGATTTCCGTGGTGTAATAGATGGATGATGCATCCAGATAATCGTTTGTAAACCCTGTGAACATCCCGCTGGAGCCCATGGTCGTCATCACGCCGATAAACTCGGTATTGATGGACCCATTCGGGTAATCCGCCGTGGATCCGCCGGCGGGAATATAAAACCCGCCGAACAGGGACAAATCTCCCGTATTGTAAGCAGCGTAAAAATTGGGAACAAAATAATCATTGGAATCCTGCCGGTCGCAATGATTGTCGTCTGACGCGGGCAGGCCTAAGTTATAGCTGTGCTCGGGACTCCGGAACAAGGTCTGATTGCCGAAATTCAGATGAAATCCTTCAGACATTTCAGGCAGACCCGCCGGATTATATAAGACGATATCCGTGGAATCCGTGGCCGCATTCCGGTTGCCGGTGCGAATCCATTCCGGACTGATGTTGGAAAGCTGGTCGATCTGCGCCAGCACGGTCGACGCGCCGCATAACAGGAATAACAACATGCCGAACAGAACGATTTTTTTTCTTCTCATTGAATCCTCTCCTTATTAGCAAGTTTTCATCACTTCACTGATTTTTCTGGACAATTCCTGAATACTGAACGGTTTTTGAATAAACCCGCTGCATCCCCGTTTCATGATGGCGGAAGCCTGGCCGTTGATGCTGTAACCGCTGGAAAGCAGGACTTTAACATCGGGATTGATGGCTTTGAGGTGGTCGAAAGCTTCGGCGCCCCCCATACCCGGCATGATCAAATCCAGAATCACCATGTCAATCCGGTCATGATTTTCCCGGTAGATATTCATGCCCTTTTGTCCGTCGCTTGCCACCGTCACTTCGTAACCCAGGGCACGAATCATTTCCTCGGCCACAGTGAGGACCATCTGCTCATCATCGATCAGCAGAACAGCGCCCTTGCCTTCAATGATCTCCTGATCAAAAATGGTTTCCGTTGCAGCGGCCTTGGATGAAGCCGGAAGAAAAATATTAAATGTGGCGCCCTTGCCTTTTTCACTGTAAACCGTAATAAATCCGTCGTGGTTTTTAATGATGCCGTAAGCGGACGCAAGCCCCAGACCCGTGCCGCGGCCCCGCTCCCTGGTGGAAAAAAAAGGCTCAAACACGCGCTTCAGGGTGGCTTGATCCATGCCGGTGCCGTTATCGGTCACGGAAATTTTGACATACCTTCCCGGTTCCAGATCATAGGGGGCGGTTCTGCTTTTATCGAGGGTTTCATTTGCCGTCCGGATATAAAGATCGCCGCCGCCCGGCATGGCATGAGACGCATTGACGTACATGTTCAATAACACCTGCTCAATCTGCCGCTGGTCCACTTCAACAGACGAAAGCGCCGCATCCAGGGCTTCATGAATGGTGATTTCCTTTTTGGTGCGGCCGAACAGGATATTTTGTTTTTTAATCAGGTCATTCAGATTTGTGGGTTTCACCTCGAACTTGCCGCTCCTGGCGATGCCCAGCATTTGCCGGGTCAGATCCGACGCCCGAACGATGTATTCCTCAATTTCCTTGAGATGCTTGCAATCGGCGTCTTTCGGGTCTTTATGCAGCATCAGGAGGGACAGCCGCCCCTGAATCCCCATCAGGAGATTATTGAAATCATGGGCGATGCCCCCGGCCAGGGTGCCCAGAGATTCCATTTTCTGGGCCTGCTGCATATGCCACTGGTATCTTTTCACTTCGGAAATATCCCGCAGGATCAGCAGAACGCCCGCCGGATCACCCGCATGATCCAGAAAACGGGAAGCGCTGATGCTCACATCCAGAAGCCGGCCGTCTTTGGTATAGCGCTGGGTTTCATAACCGCGGATGGGATGGTCCTGGTCAAAGACTTTCTGGATCAGGACAGCGAAAGGCTCTTTTAAGGGCTTTGGGATATAGGGAATTTTGTCATTTCCCATTTCCTCCGGACTCCACCCGAAAATATGGGTAAACGCGGGATTGACAAACTGCACATGGAAATTGACATCCAACAGAATGATGGCGTCCGGGGAGGAGGTTAGCAACGACTGGTAGAGCTCCTCGGCCCGGTGGGCTTCCTTGAAAAGCTCACGGTACCGGATCCGGCCCCTTTTCAATGTCTCCTCAACCTTGATTTTCTCGGTCACATCCCGGCCGATCCCACGAAAACCGATGGGGTTTCCTTCCGTGTCCCGGATCAGATATGCGGACACCTCCATAAAATGCCGTTTCCCGTCCTTGGCCAGGACTTCGTAATCGTTGATATCAACAGGCTTGCCGGTCAGATACAGTTCATTAAAAATATGATACATGCGCCGCGCCGCCTCCGGGGTCGCATATTGCCGGTTGTTCAATCCGGCCAGTTCTTCGGCCGTATAACCGTATGCCGCACACACCGCCGGGTTGAAGTGAACCAGGTTTCCCTTTAAATCCACTTCAAAATAAATCTCCTTCATGCTGTTGAAAATAGACCGGAACCGTTCTTCGCTGGACTTCAGCCGAACCTCCTGACGCCGGAGATCCAGGATTTCCTTTTCCAGTTTCTCAATATGCTGTTTGATGTCGATGTCAACAGGATCGGCTGGCATTCGGACTCCATATGGGGTAGAAATTGAAACTTCATGACATGATCTGATGGGAGTCAAACTATAATATTGTTAGGAATTTGTCAAGCTTCGCGCTTCCCTGAAATAAAAACGGGCGGGCGGCGGTAAAAAAGACCGGGATATTTTTGGGAGCCACGGAAAGCACGAAAAGGGGCGGCCCTGTTTTCGCGTTTCCCGTGGTTAAAGAGAAGGTTATGCCATCACCACCAGGGCATCCACAGCCACGGGTTCCGCACCGGAAATGATGAGGGGGTTGATGTCGATTTCCCGTATTTCAGGATGAAGAAGCGGCATCATGCTTAAAGTGGACAGAATTTTTGAAAGCGAGGCCATGTTCACCTCCGGCATTTTGCGAAATGCAGACAGGAGTTTCGGGTGCTTGATGTCCTTGATCATGGCCCGGGCTTCGGCCTCATTCACAGGAGCCACCCGATACCGGATATCGTTGATGGCTTCGGTGAAAATCCCGCCCACCCCGAACGCCAGGCAATGGCCGAACTGTTCGTCCCAGGTGATGCCGGCCAGAAACTCCCGCTCGCCCCGGATCATTTCACCGATGAGCACCGCCACCGGCTTCCCGATGGATTGTTTCACGGATTGTTGAATGGCGTCATAGGCATGAATCAGACCGTCGGCATCCCGGATATTTAAATGCACCAGCCCCTGCTCGGTTTTGTGCAGGATATCCGCATCACAGGCTTTGACCACCACCGGAAATCCGATAGCGGAAGCTGCGTCCAGGGCCTCAGCCGGACTGTGAACCAAACGCTCCCGGGCAACCGGAATGCCGTAAGAATTCAGCAATGCCTTGGCCGAAAATTCATCCAGGGCCTTCTGGCCATTGCCTTTTGCTTCATTTAAAATGCGTAAGGCCGTATCGGTGGGCGTTAATTCCGGAAGCGGGACATCAATTTCCCTGTTTTGGATGCGCTGGTACTGAACCAGGGCCGCCATGGCCCGGGCCGCTTTTTCCGGAGAATCATATACCGGCACATTATGGTCTTCGTACTCCGAAGTATACTGATCGCACCGGTCAAAAAACGCGGACACGGTCATGGGCATGTTGTGTTTAAAGGGAACCTGCACCGTTTTGCTCAGATCCCGGATCGTCCCTTTCACCATGTCCTCGCAGGTCACCCCCGGCATGAGATCGGCGAGATGGGGATACACCGCGGTGAGAAACCCGGTGGACATGGCCCCGTGCATGATGACACCGTCCACCTCGCCGCTGTTTAACACAAGATCGGGAATGGCTTCGGTCATGATCTTCATGTCCAGCGCAAATGTCATGTCCACGGGATTGCCGCAGGGTGCATGGGGCGGAATAAGGGGCTTTATGCTGGCCTGCAAATCATCGGAAAACGGCGGCACCTTGCAGCCAAGGGCGTCCAGGGTGTCGGCGATGGCGGACCCCGGCCCTCCGGAATTGGTGATAATGGCGATCCGGTTGCCCCGGATTCTAGGCTGGGTGGCGAGCGCCCATCCCTGACCGTACAAATCCTCCACCGAAAAGACCCGGATGATGCCGGCCTGCCGGAACAGCCCGTCATACAGATAATCCTTTCCGGCCATGGACCCGGTATGGCTTAAGCCCGCCCGGCCCCCGGCCTCGGACCCGCCGATATACTGAGCCACAACCGGCTTATGGGGTGTGATGCGGCGTGCCACCTTCAAAAACCGGTCCACGTCCCGGATGCTCTCGATATACATGCTGATGGCTTTGGTTCCGGGGTCTTCCCCCATGTATTCCAGCACATCCATAATATTAATGTCCGCCTCGTTGCCCAGGCTTACCGCTTTGCCCAGGCGGATGCCGCGCTTTTGCAGGTAATCCACGGTCTGGGCCACATAGGTGCCGCTTTGGGAAATGAGGCCTAATGGCCCGGGTTTTCCGGTGATGGGGGACACGGATGTGTTGAGCCCGATATCCCGGTTCACGATGCCCATGCAGTTGGGGCCCACAAACCGGATGCCGTATCGTTTGGCCGTGTCCTTGAGTTGTTCCTCCAGCCGGACGCCGTCTTCCCCTGCTTCCTTGAATCCGGCGGTGATCACGATGGCAAAACGGGTTCCGATCTGGCCGAAGGCTTCAAATACAGGCAGCAGATGCTTTGAGGGCAGCACGAACATGGCCAGATCCGGGGCCTCCGGCAGATCCAGGGGGGATTTATATGCCGGGTGCCCCAGCACCGTGGTCTCCGTGGGATGGACCGCAAAAAATTTACCTATAAACCCGTCTTTTAAAATACTCAAGGCATGCATGGTGCCCATTTTTGAAGGATTGTTGCTGGCGCCGACAATGGCGATGGAACGGGGATTCATGAGTTCATGAAAAAAAGAAAGGGACATTTCAGGCAACCTCCGAAGTGAAATTTTTTAAAAACCGAAAGACGAAAGCTATCAGGGAAAAACAGGGGATGCAATGAAAAATTAGAACGATCGTTCTTTTTTTGGACCCGCAACTGAGGAAAGGCAAAGCAAAAAGATAGCCTTTGGCCGGATATTTTGATATGGGGTAAAAAAGAAGACGCTCGTTAAAATGTTGAAAACCATTCACTGTAAAAGGAAAAACGCGCATGGCCCCCAAAATTTCCCTGGTAAAATACACCGCCAGCCCGGATTCGTTGAAAGACAGCATTGCATTGTGTGACGGATTCAAAGACCTGAAACCAACGGACAGCGTTCTCATCAAGCCCAACCTCGTGGCGTGGGATGACCAATTCCCCATTGCCCCCTTCGGCGTATACACCACCACCCGGCTGGTGGAAGACCTGATCATCTGCCTCAAGGATTTCGGATGCAGCAAAATTACAATCGGCGAGGGGTCCGTGCAGATCAAAAAAACCGTGGGAACCCATGCGGCTTATGAAGGATTGGGGTTTCGGCATCTTGAAAAACGCTACGGGGTGGAACTGGTGGATTTTAACCAGAGCAAGGCCCTGGAGTTCACCTATTACAACGGCCAGGCTCTTCATATCGCAAGAGAAGCCGTGGAAACGGATTTTTTCATCAATTTTCCCGTGCTGAAAACCCATGGCCAGACCAAAGTTTCTTTGGGGCTGAAAAATCTCAAGGGGTGCCTGAAATTAACCTCCAAACGCCATTGCCACCATCCGGATTCCGGCCTTGAATTTTCCTTTTCCCATATTGCGGATTTCGTGAAACCCAAACTGACCCTTGTGGACGGCATTTATGCACTGGAAAAAGGGGCCCTGCATTTCGGAAACGCCTATCGCAAGGATATCATCATTGCATCCACCGATGTGCTGGGGGCGGATCTGGCGGCTGCCCAAACCATCGGTTACGGTCCGGATGATATCGCTCATTTCCGGCATTATGCGGAGCGGCACGGCAAGTCCTTGGAACTTAAGGATTATGAAATGGCAGGAGAACCCGTCATGAATCATGTGAAACCGTTGAAATGGGACTGGACCTGGACCAAGGACAACACCGGGCCGGGAATATTCGAAAAACTCGGCGTCACCGGCCTGGCCCTGCCCAAATACGACGAAACCCTTTGCTCCGGCTGCTCGCCCATCGCCAATATGAGCAATATCCTGGCCCTTTCCGCGTTTAAGGGCCAGCCCCTGCCCAAGGTGGAAATCTTAAACGGCAAAAAAATGAGGGGCCGGGCCGGATATGACAAGACCGTTCTTCTGGGAAACTGCATCATCAAGGCAAACGCAGACAATCCGAATATCAAGGAAGCCATTACCGTCAAAGGCTGCCCGCCATCCGAAGCCGATGTGACGGAAGCCCTGAAATCCGCCGGGCTTGACGTGAACATTCTCGCCTATCACGGGTATATGAAGCAGCAGAGCGAAAAATATGACGGGAAAGAGGGGTATGACAGGGAGTTGTACGGAGCGGGAAGCGTTTGAAAAAAATTTAAAATTGATGGTTTTGTAAAAAGTCGATTTTCTTCTTTTTTCGTCATTCCGGCGAAGGCCGGAATCCAGTATACTCAGTATGTTCTGGATGCCGGATCAAGTCCGGCATGACGGATTAAAGACTTTTTACGATGGCATCAAAAATTGAGAATTGAGAACTTTCAATTCCTGTTGATGTTCGCTGACCCATCCGCCATGATGATCACTGATGAATGCAATTGATAAATACCTTTGGAACCGCTATGGCCCTGACCGGAAATTTGGAAACCTTCTATTTGTCGACTATTTTGCAGCTCCTGCATAATGATAAGAAAACCGGCATTCTCCGGGTCGCGCACAATAACGAAGAGATCAAGGTTTATATTCAGGACGGCGCCATTATTCACGCAACCCGGTCCCAGGAAAAAAACCGCCTGGGCGATCTGCTCGTCAAACACGGTATGATTACGGAGAAGCAACTGAAAGAATGCTTAACCCTCAGCCAGGAGAAGAAGCTGCCCATAGGCAAAATTGTTGTGGAAAAAGAATACGCCACGGTCCAGGCGTTAAAGCAGATCATCTCCAGGCAGGCTGAAAACGCGATATACGATTTATTCTTATGGAATAAGGGGGAATTCGAGTATCAGGATAAGCCGTTCAACACCCAGGGGCTGGTGATTAAAAAAATCCATATTATGGGGCTTATTTTAGAAGCTTCCCGCCGCATTGATGAGATATCCATCCTGAAAAAACAGATCCCGGATGAAGAGATGGTTTTTAAACTGACCGGCAATGCCCGGGACGACCGGTCGGTGAAACTGAGCCCCGATGAATGGAGCATACTGGCGCTGATCGACGGGAAGACGATTGTGCGAAATATTTTCCGCGACAGCGTGCTGGACAAATATTCGGTCTATAAAATTTTAAACTCTTTGATTTCAGCAGGTTGCATCAAATCTTCCGGGGAACCATCTTCCGGCTTCAACGCTCAAAAGGCCTTCGAGCAGATCAAAAATGTGGATTCAAAAATGATCCGCGAACTGTTCGACACCTTCGGCCTTCCCCGTTCCAGCGTGCTGCGGGTGATTTTCACCCGGATTATCCGGGACGCCGCGAGCCCTGAAGAATTAATGGACATGGTTGACCGCGAATCCAAAAAAATCACCCATGCCCAGGAAATGGAAACACTCTCCCGGCTGCACAGGGAAAAACAGGTGCCGTTCATGGAAGACGTTATTGCGTTGCTGATGGCAAAAGCGGGCAATGCCGTGAAAGGGTGAAATTCATGAAGGGCCATCCATTTACACTGCACCCCTTTCATCCGGCGGCGGAAAACCCACCGGATATCCGCATCACGGGCCGCATTTCAAGGGACTCCGGAACACTCGCCATCTGCTATCGACTCTCGGGGGAATGCATGGCCATCGACCTGCCGGGCCTGTCCGGCCATCCCGTGCGCAAGGACTTTCTCTGGCGGGAAACCTGTCTGGAGTTATTCGTCAGGGAAACGGATGCGGAAGCGTACCGGGAAATCAACCTGTCGCCCGCCGGACATTGGAATATTTACCGGTTTGACGGGTACCGGAAGGGGATGCGGGAAGAAATGGGGATTGCCGTCCCAACGGTCCATGTCGACGGCAAAATTCCGGGGGTTATGGAGGTTTCAACCCGTATCCATCTGGAGGGGATTATACCCTCCCATCAACCCATCCGGGCGGCCGTCAGCACCGTGGTCAAAACCGTCACCGGTCAGATATCCTACTGGGCGCTGACCCATCCCGGCCCGGAACCGGATTTTCATCACAGGGACAGTTTTGCGATCAGACTTAATTAATATGCCAAAAAATTCATCAAAATGTGCTGAGCCCGGATGTGTCATAATCAGCTTGTTCACTTCAAACGCTCCATTCTATAAATCCTGTTCTCAACTGTTTAACCCATCTTTTTTTGCAGCCAGGTTAATGTTTCCGGGAAACTCTTAAATGTGACTGCCGTTCCTGTTTCATCAAAGGTTTCATTGATGATGCCGGCTTTGGTTCTTAACTGACCCAAAAGGTGTCCTTTATCATACGGGATCACCATCGTTGTTTCGATCATATTTGATTCGAAATACTGAAGAATTTTCCCTCGCAGAAATGCGACATCCTCGGCGTTATGCGCAGAGATGAAGATTCCATCGGGAAATTCACGGTGCAGCGTTTCCAGCTCCCCGGTTGTGAGTTTGTCAATTTTGTTCAGGATCAGCAGGTTTGGAATTTCTTCACCGCCGATCTCTTTTATGACCGATTGCGTCACAGTCAATTGAGATCGAAAAGCCGGATCTGAGACATCCACCGTAAACAAAAGTAACGAAGCGGCAAGCGCCTCGTCCAGCGTCGACTGGAAAGATGCAACCAAATCATGAGGTAATTTTTTAATAAATCCAACGGTATCGGAGACGAGTATCGGAGGAAACGCCTCCGGCTGCAACGCTTTCACACGGGTATCAAGGGTTGCAAACAATTTATCCTCTACCAATACATCGCTGCCGGTCAGTTTCCGCATCAGCGACGACTTGCCGGCATTGGTATAACCGACCAGAGAAACCAGGAGATTTTCTTTCCTGCGGTCGCGCCGTCTGTTTTGCTCGTCGCGAATTTCAACAAGGCGCAACTTTAGTTCGGATATGCGGCCTCTGATACGGCGTTTGTCGAGTTCGTGGGAAGTCTCTCCCGCGCCTTTGGATCCAATGCCGCCGCCCTGACGATCACCGCCTATATGAGATGCCCGTATCCTTGGCGCCAGATAAGTCAACTTGGCGATCTCCACCTGAATGAGGGCCTCCCGGCTTTTGGCATGGCGGCTGAATATTTCGAGGATCACACCGGTCCGGTCCAGAACTTCAACGCCGGTGGCCTGTTCAAGGTTTTTCAGTTGCTTGGTGGAAATTTCGCCATCATAGACGACGACATTGGCGTGCACGCTGTTTTTTGCCATTGGGTCATCTATTGAACGCTCTTCATCTGAGCCGGCGAAACTGCCGACGGGATACGCCTCGTCAATGTCGTCGCAAGTTTCATTATCGCCGTTTTCATCAAGTGATTTCCGGCTATATCCTTCAACAATTCCCGTGCCGCCGGTATAGCCGGCAAGTTCTTTTAATTTGCCCGCGCCCAACAGGGTTCCCTTATCCGGTTTCGGGCGGCGTTGGGTCAGCTTCCCGACGACGTCGAGGCCCAGGGTTTTAACCAGACGCCTGAGTTCGATGAGAGACGAATCGTTCTCCTCATCGGAAACGCCATGGGTTTGAACTGAAAACAAGACCGCCGTCTTCTTTCCTTTGCTATCATTTGATTGTTCGATCATTTTTTGGTTTAACCATCTGTATTCAATTTAAAATGTTGTTTTTATAGTTTTATGGGGATCTGTCGTCACTTCTTCGTTTCCATTAACAGCCGGGATATTCCAACGTAATTTTACCCAGTTTCCCTTTCCTGAATTCACTCAAAACAATATGGGCCACCCGCACATAATCGACATTGCCCGTTTTCAAAAGGCAACCCCTTTTGGCTGCAATATCTTCCAGAATTTCAAGGGGCGTTTTATCTTTAATATCAATTTTGAATCTGGCACATAATGCTTCCGGGACAATTTCAACCAGTTTTTCTATAAGATCGGATGCCAGCGTCCCCACATCCAGCACATCATCATTGATGGTTCCGATAAAGGATAAATTTAAAACAGTTTGCTTATCTTCTCGGGGACGCAAAATGCCGGGGGTATCCAGAAGTTCAAGTTGTGATTTTGTATCTATCCACTGCTTGGTCCGTGTAACGCCGGGCCTGTTTTCAGCCCTGGCCTTTTTTTTCCCGGCCATGCAATTGATCAACGTGGATTTACCCACATTGGGAATACCGACCACCATGGCTCTGATGGATTTGGTTTTGATGCCAGCCTTATCAATTACCTTACGGGCTGAATCTGTAATATTTTTTAAACCATCACCGTTAACCGCACTGACCAGCGCGACCTCAATATCCCCTTTGTTAAAAAAAGAAACCCACTTTTGGTTGCCGTCATCACTGCCAAGGTCGCATTTATTCAAAATGACAATTTTTGCTTTTTGCCCGATGATTCTGTCAATATTCATATCTTTACTGGATAAGGGAGCCCTTGCATCCAAAACCTCGAAAACAATATTGACTGCTTTCAAGCTCTTTTTTAAAAGATCCTCAGAATCTTTCATATGTTTTGGAAACCAGTTTACATTTTCAGTCATTACAAACACCGTTGTTATTTTAAGGTGGCGTTTCGGGAAAAAGCGCCGGGTTTTGAAAATTATAAGATATATCTCATAAAAAATCAGGGCGGAAACTGCATTTTTTTGACGCGGCTTAAATCAATTATTTATTTAAAATTTAATATGTTATTTGCATGTCAGCCGGTATTTAAAGCCGGGCCAACCCCCTTGGTTTTTGACTTCCCGCCCGGGCGGGAAGTCGCCTTCAATAGTTCGGATGCGCGATGACATCCTCAAGCTGGGCGATCAGATCCGCACATGCCGCCCGCCTTGCTTCCATCTCTTCCAGCCATTCAACCGCCTGCTGCCGGAGCCGCTCCTGGGTTTCCCGTTCAAGCTGATACAGGTTGTTTTTATCCGCCAGAAATTCCGGCATCACGGTTTTTTCCAGAAACTGATCCACGGCTTTGGCGTATTGCCCGACAATGTTTTCCGATGTGACGGCCGGGGGCGGATTGCTGATTCGGATTAACTCATTGATCCGGGAGGTCAGTTTTGTTTTGGACAGCTTTTCCCGGATGCAGTCAACTACCAGCTCCGATTTCGCGCCGTCGTAGGGAAGCCGGGTCAATAACAGTTTATGGGTATAATGAAGCTTGCCGGCATCCAGGCCGATGCTCAGAAAATACCGTTCCTGGGCCGCGACCCTCACCATGCCGCCCAGCATGCGGCTTGTCAGGGAAATGTCCGGCCGCCGGCACAACCGGTTAAAGGAAACCGGCTTGTTGTGGGCTTTGGACATGGCAAGCTCGATGTCATCAGCAAAATAACGGGTCAGGAGATGCTCCCCGATGATGATGGACGCCCCGAATACCATCTGCGCCACCGTCCGGTTGATAAACTGCACGGACTCCTTGATCATGGCGGCTTCATCCTGCGCCGGAACGGGGGTTTCGCTTTCCGCCATTACTTCCGGGACAAAAACTTCGGATTCACCATCTGATTTATCGGGCGATTCATTCAGACCGGTCTGGTCATCCATTATATAGCTCCTTTGTATGTCGAGGTTTTTGTGGTTGTGGCGGGGGTCAGTTGATAAATCGGTTTGTTATTGGCAGGTTATACACGAAAGCGGGATGGTAATCCAGCAATAATAACGGGTTGGCTGGCATCATGCCGCAACTATTTGCCGAACGAATTTAATGATATTGCCACTGAAGAAAACTCACGCAGCAGTTGCTTATCAACAGTCACTAAAGGAACTTTCAGGTCATTTGCCGTAGCGATAAATTCACAATCATAAGCAGAACAATTGCTTGTTGAGGTAAGCCTTAAAACCTCATATGATGGAACTTCATATTCTCGCCCCCTCAGTAATTTCAGGGCACTATTCATCATCTGCTGAGCTTGCTCCAACTTTATGATATTTTTTCGCATATAAAGAGTAAGGACACTGCGGAATTCGCTACGCCATAAAATCGGTGCCGCCCACTCATTGTCCTTTTGCAGGGCTCGTTCCGCTAAACCCGACTGCTCGCTCGATAGAAAGAGATAGCCGATAACATTTGTATCAACCACAATCATAGCCGACCTTCTGCTTTTGCCTGGTTAAATTCCTCATCACGGATCGGATGTCCGGCTGTCAATCGGCGGTGCTGTCGAGCATCCTCAAGCACCTCGTCGAGATTGATTCGGCGGCTTATAACAGTATTTTCAATGCACATGATAATCTCGCTGTTAATGGAACGCCGATTTGCTTCCGCGACTGACTTAAGCCGCTCGTAAAGCTCATCAGGTATATTCTTTACCGTAACAGTTGCCATATTAATACCTCCAATGATTTCAATGTGAAACCATTATGAAACCGAGCAGGGCTATTGTCAAGCGCAAAACATTCGTTAAGTTGCCGCCCGGGCGGCAACTTGCCGTCAAGTGTTCGGGTGAGCGATGACATCCTCCAGCCGGGTGATCAGATCCGCACATGCCGCCCGCCGGGCATCCATCTCTTCCAGCCATTCCATCGCCTGCCTCCGGAGCCGTTCCCGGGCTTCCCGTTCAAGCTGATAAAGAGGGCAAATTTTCCCGTATGCAGTCAACCGCCGGTTCCGATTTCGCGCCGTCGCTGGGAAGTCGGGTCAATAACAGTTTATGGGTATTGTCCCCGGAATTCCAGGTATATGAAAACCCGCTTGACAATATCCGCTAATGGCGGATAATAAATAACATGATATTCATCGAAACCCCAACATTTACCAAGACTATTACTTGTCTGTTGACAGATGACGAATACCGTTTATTGCAAAACGAGCTGTCACAGAATCCCGATGCCGGGGACCTTATACCGGGAGGCGGCGGGGTCCGCAAAATACGCTTTGCTGCACAGGGAAAAGGAAAACGTGGTGGAGCGAGGCTGATTTATTACTGGCAGAAGTCGAAAGACCGGATCTTCATGTTGACTGCCTATGCAAAAGCCAAAAAGACTGATCTTGATCCGGATCAGACGGCATTTTTTAAAACGCTGGTAAAGGAGCTGGAAAGATATGGATAAAGAATTATTTAACCAATTGACTCAGAGCATGAAAGAGGCCATCGCCATTGCAAAAGGAGAGGAGAAACCTTCCCGCGTATTCACTGTCGAGCCGCCGGACGTAAAGGCTGTTCGGAAAAAAACAGGACTTTCTCAATCCGAGTTTGCCCGAATGATCGGTGTCAAGGTAAAAACGTTGCAGAATTGGGAACAGCACCGAAGACGGCCGACCGGGGCAGCTTCGGCACTTCTGACCATCTTTGACAGGGCGCCGGATGTCGCCATCAAGGCGCTTCACAAGGCGGCATAATTCTGAAATCATTTGGGTGAGCGCCCGATTCCGGTTAAGGAGACGCCTTTCTCTTAAGCTTTAATAGGTATGCTGTCCCCTGAATTCCAGCAACTTCCGGTGTCAGGACTATGACATTAGAGGATTCTTTCAGTCGCTTTGAGTACTTCCCCCGCACAAGGCGGCCGGGAAAATCGGAACGTTTATACTCCGCCCGTAATTCGTCTTTATCAGGTTTTTCATCCGTTATTTTTCCATGGATTTAATATTGTCACATTAGTTGAAGCAAAGTCATTCTCATTTCTTGTTACGACAATTAAATTGTATGTTTGAGCCACTGCCGCTATCAAGCTGTCTATAGAGGCGACTGGAGTGCCATTGTTGTCTGCTTTCCCTTGAATAATCCCCCAATTTTCTGCAACCGTTAAATTAATGGGATAAATTCTTGCCTGGTAATCTTCCAGAAGGGTATTAAGCCAATTTGTGAGTTGATTTTTCTTTTTTGATTCAGGAAGTTTTGTTATTCCTTTACGTATTTCTCCAATGGTGATGACGGATAAAAAAAGTCTTTCATCAGGTATATGGCTGATCCAATTGATGACGGCTTCATTCGGCGTTGGCCTTGCCAATTCTGATATCACACAAGTATCTAATAAATAATTCAAAATTCAATATCCCTCGGATGATCCTTTTGCCTCTCAAATTCAAAGCCATCGTCCATTTTGGGACAACTTAACAGAAATTCTTTTAATGCCGGTTTTTTTGTGGTGATTTTTTGATATTCCTTAACGGATAGGATGACAACTGCTTCTTGACCCCTGCGAGTTATATATTGCGGCCCGGTCTTCAAAGCTTTTTCAACAACCTGACTGAATTTTGCTTTAGCATCTTGTAATTTCCATGATGTATTCATAAAATCTCCTGTTCATTCTTTGCTACTAGTCAGTATAGTCCATTTATGCTGTTAAGTCAATTTTTTTGGGTTGCTGTGGGGTGTTTTATGGAAGGGTAACGACAGGCATCAGCGGGCGAGTGCTTTTTGAGATCCGATGAATGCCGTTGTTGAAAATTGCGGTCCGGGCCGGATCTTCGGGGGCCATTCCGCGTGTCAATACCACGAGATATTCGCGGATGATTTGTGGGCTGATAACGCATTCAGCCCCGTCCGCCATGAACCGATTGAACATTTTTAACGCTTTTTCGTGAAAGGGCGATTGATCATCCGTCGCATAAATGAGGATATTCGTATCAATATTGTTAACCATGGCTTACAGCATTGAACGCGCCATTGCGATGGCGAACGACTGGAGGAATTAAATCATGGCTGAAAAATTTTCCCGGTGGGATGCCGCCGATTATCTGAAAACCGATGAAGACATTGCCCTTTATTTTGAATCCTGCCTTGATGAAGACCCGGGCGACGGGAGCCTTGTCCGACTGGCTCTGGGAGATATCGCCAGGGCAAAGGGAATGAGCAGGCTGGCGAAGGAAACCGGGCTTGCCCGTGAGGGACTATACAAGGCGCTGTCCGCCGAAGGCAACCCGGAGTTCGCCACGGTGATGAAAGTGATCAAGGCTTTGGGCCTCAAGCTGCATGGCTGTCATTGCTGAATAGAATACCCAGGGCAATAATAAACGGGTTTTTGTTTTGTAAAGACAGCTTTTTGCGGGATGAACGAATTTCGTTCGGCGAAGAGGGGCCGCATCGCATCGCGATGGGCTGTACCGGGCTGGGTTCTTTTTTTACTTTTCTTGCCCATCAAGAAAAGTAAAAATGGAAAAGTCGATTAATTGTATAAACTGTCCCCGGAATTCCGGTTTTACAACCTAAAACGGGTTCCATTTATTCAATAGATGAACAATGATGGAGAAAGACATTTCCGCTGGTTACGACCGTTCAAAGCTGATTTCTAAAAAACAGTCATCACCTAACTCCTTAATATACAAAAATTTTTCATTTTGTCATGAAAGGATCTTTATTCCTCCTTCAATCTTTCTTATGGGTATCTTCAAAGATCAATAAAATCATTTTTTAGTAAGTGACTGATAACTTTTTTTAGTAAATATTAGAATATCTCCAGCTTCCATTGTTCTTTCTCCAGTGTCCCTTATTCTTTCTCCAGTGTCCATACGTACTTTATCTATTTTTGTTCTATCTTCAGTTGGAGTAATTACTTTACCTGCTTTAATCCCGTATTTTTTAGTCACTATTCGTTTAAGTTCTTCTTCGGCTCGAATTTGATTTATTGAGCTAAAACTGAAGACTCTTTTAAAAAAAAGCCAGATCATTGGTGGGCCAATAAAAACATAACCTATTCCAATATACCAAGCAAGGGTTGAAAGCCGAGTAATTTCAGGGAAACGCAAAGCTAAAAAAATAAAAAAAAGTGGAAGAATGCCACAAGAAAAATATAGTCCTAACCCTGAGTAAAGGTTTTTTTTTCGGCATGATTCGCAAATAAAAATAGTGTCTTGTTCCAAATAGCGGTAAGTGATTGAGTACTTAGTACTTGAGCCAGTTCCCCAATTCGCTCCGCCAAGATACTTTATTTCAGGTATTTCGGTTACTACAAAAGGAAAAGCTTTACACTTTGAAGTATTATTGCACTGGTCGCACTTATCTATACTATCATAGTAGCTACACGTATAATTTAAAATAAGTACTACTATTAAAGGTATTATAAAGAATATTATAATAAGGTAAATCATAATATTAGCCCGGCAAATAAATGTAGCAATACAGAATAGAATGTGCTATAATTCTATAGCATTGAAAAAAAACAGACACGAGGAGACTCGAGCCTAAAGTTTTCAAGTAATTACTAACCTGTCAATATAAAAAAGTCAAGTCCATTCTTGACTCGATCTTTTGAAATGTATCCATCCGAGGCTTCCGGGTAAGATATATGGCGGCAGTTGTTAACCGCCAATGATCTGGTAAGAACAAATCGGAGATATTATCCAACGGCCGCTTTCCCGTTGTTCCTTGAAAGCATCCCCCTCGGCAGGCCGAGACCAAACCTATAAATAACAACATGTCTATAATTTCAAGTCATTATGCTTGAACCGAAAATGTTGTTATATAGAAGCCTGATGGGATACTGCTTAACGCAACATCAAATCAATTAAATAACTGAAGTTTCCCGGTTTTCAGCGATGGCCCGCAAATTGCGGACATGGTCAAATTTTTAATAAAAACAGTCAGTTAAATAAAATTTTCGAAACTTATAACTATCTGATTTAATTTGAAATATTC
>JBAQUK010000091.1:0-13288 GCA_049297455.1 Desulfosalsimonadaceae bacterium
GAGATTGATGCCAACAGGGAACCCACTGATGCTATTGCCGGTGATAGTCGGGGTGGCATCCTGTATCGATATTCCATTTTCCGCATTGCTGTTGTTGATCGTGCAACCTGTTATTGTTGGTGATGCGATGTAAATTTTAATAACGCCGCTACCTATACCCGAATAGGTGCCTGCCCCATGCTCAATAATACAATTCTCCAAGCGACTGCCGCTTGCACCAGTATTTTCAAAATAAATTCCCCCCCACTCATTTACTTCATCCGCCCTCGTGAAGGATACGCCGGTTGCGGTCAGGGTGCCGGAAACAGAAAAAGAAACCCCACTATTTAATTCAACCCTCACCCCCGGTTCAATAATCAGCCGTCCCCCTTGCGCAACGCCGATGCTTCCAAGCACCACATACGTCTCTCCGGCATACCAGGTTTCATCCCCGTAAATCGTATGGCCCTGGATATACCTTGTCCCCGGCCCGACGAAAATACCGGTTTCACTTTGTATGGTGGAATTGTCATCAAGGGTCAGGGTGAGCGTTACGTTATAATATCCGGATGTCGGGAAAGTGTTTCCGTGAGATGGGCCTTCCTCCACTGGCGAACCGTCGCCGTAATTCCAAGAATATGTTTCAATCAAGTCATTTTGAGGGGTTGAAAATTCCCGGTCAAGGTCTTCATAACCGTCGGGGTATCCTACATGGATTGGGTATTGCGTGACGGTGATTGTTTTCTCGGCGGTTTTCTCTATTGCCTGGGCGGTTACTTTTGCCTTGACAGCGATTCTTTTTGTGCCCCTTGTTTTGAAGTCAAGCGGGTCCGGGGATATCGCCGGCTGGCCGGAATACCTTGGGTCAGCCTCAAATGTGCCGTCATAATTGAGGTCCCACTCCCAATGATCGGGTTCCAGGCCGTTTATTTTTCCAGTCGCCATAAAAAGCGGGCAGTAATCAAGTCCGTTATATAAGGCGGGAATTTCAGAAGGGCCGGATATCGAAACATTGAACTGTTCATAAAACAGGTTATACAGAGCGGCGGAATATTCGATCGCAAGGGGGATTAATTTGCCGCCGATTTTTTCACAATTATAATCCTCTATATGGCACCCCACGCTTCCGTCACCACATATATTGCCTAACGCATCCACCCTCATATTGCTGGAATTTTCAGGCCAGCCAATAAACCATGATGGATCTGCATTTTCCTGATTTCCTAAATTGTCATTGCTTGGAAAATATTGCGTGTGTTGGGCCAGATCGTCGAATAAATCATCAAGGGTGTTTGCGGACCTAATTTCTGATGAAACATCCCTGAACCCCCACTTTGTGTAATTTCCCTTGTCCATATAATCTTCATAAGAATCTGGATTCCAAGGGAGGTGTGGATCATCAAGGACATGAGCAGGGACCGCCATATCCGCAAGAAGATGCCCGATATGGCCTAAAAATTTATATGCTTCAACCTTGTTGCCTATATTATATGCGTCTATGGCGAGCCTCCAATATTGCTCGGCTTTTGCTTTTGCTGTCCAGCAAGGAGGGATTAGTATCCTGCATAAACATAGCGCTTCGTTTGTATCGGGATTATAAAAATGATCTCTGTATGCGAGTTCATAACCAGAAGCCCACGTTCCTTCAGCTTCCTTATAAAATGTATAGTCCGCCTCCCATGCGCCTTGGGTTATCTCGTCCCGATATGTCTGGTTCTGCAAATCCGGATTATCAACCAACTGCAACGCCTGCAATGCAATCCAGGTATGAGTACCCGCCTGGTAAGCCCGGCAATCGTTAGAGAAAGAAAAACAGGAAAGAACAAAAATCAGAAGGAATCCGAATCTCCGAATTAAAAAAGGAACCATGAATGACATGTGTCTCATATGACGCTACCCCCTTGCAAAGAGAATACGATGTTTTGGTCAGAACGGGCGATGAACTTTCTTCATCGAATTTCGAATCTGTAGGAAAACCCATATCATGCAATTTCCGTTTTGTCAGGTGATTTGTCGGTATTGGAAAGCCGGGGAAAAGGATGTGGATCAATCGCCGGGTAAGAAACCCGGCCTACGGTGAACTCATTGAAAATACATTGTTTTTACAGGTTGCCCAGGCCCCCATCCCAAAAACATTATGGAAATAATTGATGAGAATAAGATTGTTTGCTCAGGCCGGGTTATGCAGTTTCGTTGTTTCTCGCATGCTGCATGATGAATATTTTTACAACAGACGGTTCCAGCATAACAGGGGAAAAGCAGGCGGAAGGATACAGGTAATCTTCACCCTCTTCATCGATCACCCGGATTTCGTTATGTCTCTCTGCTTCCTCATCCGGTAAGCATTGATAAACTTTCCATTGTTCCAAAGATGCCTCATTTCCCTGATTATCAATACAGACAACCAATCTCATTCCGTCACCCTGATTTATCATAACGATTCTCCCACGTAATATTTGACTTTGATGTTCTTTTTACCGATGCCATGCGCTTCAAACCAATGAATTTCAGCCTGTTTTACAGAACCGTCCGCCAGTCGCACATCAGCGATCCCTTTCATTTTCTTCCAATTCCCATGCCCATATAGTTTTTCGAGCCGCTTCCGGATTTTTACCGCAGCTCCTTTGGCGATAACTTCTTCATTTCGAATTTCGCTAAGTATTTCTCTTATCTGTAACGTCACTTTTCAGAACCGATTAAAATTTTTATATATTTCTATTATCAGGTAAATCAGACGGCGGACGATAATGATGAGAATGCGATTTTTTACTCAGATCCGGCTATAAATTGGCTTCATTGAATTTCGAATCAGTAAAAAAACCCATATCACTCAATTTCCGTTTTGTCAGGTTATTTGTCGGGAATGGAAAGCCGGGGAAAAGGATGCGGGCCGATCGCCGGGTAAGAAACCCGGCCTACGGATTGAATTTATTTGTTTTTCGTAGATCTGGATTCTTTCCTGACAAAAAACTGTATTCCGATCCTGGCCGGAAGACCGGCCCCGGCGTTGTAATTTTTATCACGCCAAGACTATTTTTTAAAAACCCTTTCGCGTTCTTCGCGGCTTCGCGTGAGAATAAACGACGACGCATGACGATGGGCAAAAAAGTGGAATGGAGTCAATCGCCGGGTAAGAAACCCGACAGTAAACAAGAGGATTGATTTCCAGTCCGATTTTTTCAGACGTCCCGCATGTGAATGTATTTGCCTGCATAAAAACACCAAAAAAATGGTATCTACCCCAGGGGAATCTGTTGACATTGTTCAGCCCACGGCCATATATCCTATCAGAAACGTAACAAATTCCCAGACCAAACCGGGAATTAATAATAATGATGAATCCGGAAATCAAGAGAATTACCCATGAGCACCCAATTTCGATTTTTCCTGCTGATACTGATGACGACCGCCCTTTCCTTCGGCTTTATCAGCCTGTTCACGCCGGAAACCTTTCCGTATAATTTTGACCGGCTGCATATATTTTTGTTTAACCTGTGCAGCGGCGGCGCGATTATCCTGTATTTTACCGAGGGGCGACCCCGCATATCCGGGAAAGTCCTCTTGTTTCTGTTTCTCGCCATGGCCTACGCGATTTTTGCGTTTCTGGAAATCTACATTCCCGTACTCATCATTACTCTGGCCCTCATGGCCATCGTGGAAAACATCCGTATCCGGCGGTTTTCCTTTTTCCCGTTTGATTTTTTTAAATCACGGGTTCCGGTTTCCGAAAAATTCCATCAGGCATCCCTGCTCTGCCTTTCCTTAGGCCTTCTCATCTCAAGCATTGTGCTTCTCAACAACGAATATCTCCATCTTGTGACGGCTTTTCCCAAACTCCAGCTCGACACTTTTTTCCTGGGCTTTTCCTTTCCGTTATCCCTGATCACCATGTCGTTGATGTTTGATCTAATGCGGGATGACGGCGCGGTCATTCTGGTGATGAAAAATATCGGGTTCTGGTTTGTGAACTTAGGGGTGATTGTTTTTTTCATTTTTATTATATTTGAAAAACTCGCGCCCCAGGTTGTCGTCACATCCATCCTGTTTTTTACGGTGGTGATGATTTTTTATCTATTCGTCACCCTGGGGAAAAACCTCCAGCAAAAAGCATTTCTCGTCTCCGGCATCGGCTTTCTGCTTTACACAGCCGTCACCGGCATTGTGTATATCATCTATGAAATGATGCCCGGCTATAATCCCGAAAACATAAAATGGCTCATGCGGATGCATTCCTTCGCGTCCCTGTATGGCTGGAACCTGAGCGGTCTTGCCATCATCTGCCGTTTTCATGATTTCCCCCTGCGACTGCATTCCTCCAATATTCTGGCCCTGCACTGGGCCACCGTCATCGTTATCGCACCCCTGGGGTGTTATTATCCCTTGTTTTCACTGGCCGCCACTCTCTGTTACACCCTCATCCTTTACCTGATATTCTTCACTAAAGGCCGGCCGGTATCGGTAAAATCAGAATAGGAAACAAAATGAAAATACGACGAATTGAAGAAAAATGTAACCGATGCATGCGATGTGTGGAAGACTGCGCCTCCGGTGTCTGGCGGGTTGTCGGCAAAACTCCCACCGTGGTTGCCCCGGAAACCTGCAACCGGTGCAGCCATTGCCTTTCCGTGTGCCCGAAAAACGCCATCGAAAATGATTATTTAAAGGCCGCTCAGGTCCGGCCTGTTGACAAAAAGCATATTGATCCGGAAACTTACAGGGAAATCGTCTTGTCCCGCCGCAGTATCCGCCGTTATAAAAACAAGCCGGTGGACCCGGCTGTCATCACGGACATCTTGGATCTGGCCCGTTATTCCCCCACAGCCAGCAATTCCCAGCATGTTGCCTATACGGTGATTACCGATAGGGAACGGCTGCACCAAATCTCCGATACCGTATTCGCCGTGGCCCGGCGCTTTTATGACTGGTCAATGACTCGCGGCGGGAAACTCATCATGAAAGGCCTGAAACAAAACGCCGCAATTGATCTTGCGCTCCGGAAATATATTGAGCCCATGGAATATTATATCGAACTTAAAGAGTCCGGGCGGGATCTCATTCTGCACAATGCACCCGCGCTGATTCTCCTGCACGGGCCGTCCGCATCCTTTTTTGCATCCGACAACTGTCACATCGCCGCCACAAACATCATAAACTATGCCCATTCCCTGGGTCTGGGCGCCTGCTTTATCGGATTTGTCACCCTGGCGGCGCGTTTCAACAAAAAATTATGCAGTCTCGTGGAACTGCCCAAAGGCCGAAAACTCTATGCCAGCCTGGTGATCGGCCATCCGGCGTTTCCGCACCCCAATACCGCATCCAGAAAAGCGCCTCCGGTCGCATGGGTGAAATGAAACCAAAGTTTTTTCTTAAAAAAAAATAGCAGGATTTCACCACGAAGCGCTCGAAGAACACGAAGAAAAAAAATATTTAAAGTGCTTCGCACGAATATTATCTTCGTGAACTTCGTGTTCTTCGTGGTCGGAAAATAATAGTGAAATAAAATCAGATAATTGAACGTTATTGAAAGACCCTTATGCGTCAGCCCCATCCAAAACCCTTTTACGGCTGGTATATCGCCGGCATCGCCCTCTGGGCCAATTTCCTCGCCACCGGCACGGGCTTTTACGCGTTTAACGCATTTCTGGAGCCTTTGTGCAACGCCAGGGGATGGACCCGGACCGACCTGAATCTGGCGCTCGTCATCGGCACCATCTTCGGATTTTGCAGCCAGTATATTTACGGCACCATCCTCATGCGGACCGGGGTCCGGATTTTAATGCTGATCGGCTCTCTTGTGGCCGGCATATCCTTTATATATATCGCCAGAGTCGAAACCCTGTGGGAGTTTTATCTTTTCTACGCGCTGCTGTTCATCGGAAACGGCGCATACGGCGGCATTGTCGCAGGGTCTGTGGTGAACAACTGGTTTGTGGACAAACGGGGGAAAGCCATCGGGCTGGCCACTGCCGGCATGTCGATTTCCGGTGCGGTCCTTCCCCTGACCGCCCTTTGGCTGATTCAGCATGCGGGCATGGGAAACGCCGCCCTGTGCATCGGGGCCGTGATGGTGTCTTTCGGGCCGGTGGCCTGGCTCATCGTCAAAGACTGGCCGGAAGATATCGGCATGCTGCCGGATGGACTGCCGTCCCCGGATTCAACATCCTCTGCGGCCGGTCATATTCCCGTTCCCCTTCAGCCGGCGGCGCCGGTTCATCGCAAGTGGAATCCGGGACGGCTGGTGCGGTCCGGGATTTTCTGGAAACTGGGCATCGCTTTCGCCCTTCTCATGATGGGAACCGTGGGCGTCATGTCCCAGCTCAAGCCCCGGTTTGCGGACATCGGATTTTCATCCACAACGGCCATGCTGATGATGGGGGTCACGGCGCTTGCCGGGGCCGCCGGAAAATACATCTGGGGCGTGATGTCCGACCGGTTTGAACCCGGACGCATCGCCATTGCCCTGACGGTTGCCAATGCAATCGGGCTGATGCTGGGCCTGGTGAAAGGCTCATGGCTTGCCTTGACGGTGTTTATGCTGGTGTTCGGTTTTTCCATGGGTGGGATTATGTCGATTTTTCCGATTATGGTGGCCACCCTGTATGGCAGGAAAAACTTTGCATCCGTGCTTCGCTATATTTCTTTTTTCCTCCTGCTGCAACTGTTCGGCTACCTGATTGCCGGGCAGAGTTATGACAGGACCGATTCATATGACACGGCATACGCGATTTTCATCGGATTTGACATCATTGCGGGCCTGTTGCTGTTTTCCCTGCAAAAAAATTCCGAACGTGCTGAAAAGTTGAGCAATGACAAGTTGACCCATCGTAATTGAACGTTTTTTTAAACGGACCAGTCCATGGACATCAAAAAAAGATTTTATTTCATCCTCGCATCCATCTTCATGATTATCGTTCTGGGAAGCTCCGGCTATTACCTGCTCTTTAACGGGGATGAAAGGTTCATTGACTGCCTCTTTATGACCGTCATCTCGCTGACCACCGTCGGCTACGGCGAAGTGGTGGCCGTCACCGGGAATCCCGTCGCACAGGTTTTCACCATGGTGCTGATTACCTTCGGCATGGGGGTTATCCTGTATGGCATCAGCACTTTGACCGCCATTCTGATCGAAGGTGAATTAACGCATATTTTAAGGAAACGGAAAATGCAAAAGGCCATAGAAAAACTTTCCAATCATTACATTTTGTGCGGCGGCGGGGAAACCGGGCGGCCGCTTTTATTCGAGCTGGCCAAAAGCCGGGAGCGCATGGTGCTGATCGAATCCGATAAAAACCATATCGATCTTAGCCTGGAAATCGTACCGGATCTTTTGTACATCGAGGGGGACGCCACCGATGACCAGAACCTGATCAAAGCGGGCATCAAGGACGCGGCCGGCATCATCATCGCCATTCCCTGGGACAGGGACAACCTCTACATTACCATGAGCGCCCGGATGCTGAACCCCACCATCCGGATCGTGACCCGCATGACGGACCCGAAAATCGAACCCAAATTCCGGAAAGCCGGGGCCGACAGTGTGGTGTCGCCCAATTTCATCGGCGCGCTCCGCATGGCATCCGAAATGATCCGCCCGGCGGCAGTGGACTTTCTCGACCAGATGCTCCGCAGCGGAGACGGGAACTTACGAATCCATGAACTCACCATTCACCAGCATTCCCCCCTGGCCGGAAAGACGATTTCGGACTCCGGCTTGAAAAGCAAATACGATCTGCTGGTTCTGGCCGCAAAAGACGCGGACGGAAACATTCAATTCAATCCGGAACCGTCGCAAACGATGGCGCCCGACACCACGTTTATTATCATGGGGGACATTCGGAATATCAAAAAAATCCGGGATATTTCAAATGCCGGGTAATGCCCTGGGGCTGTTGAACGCGAAACGCCTGCTTAAAAACGACAGGGGATTGCCGGAAAGGGTCGTTCCAGCTTAAAGGATATAAAACAATCCCATTTCTCCCCGATGATTTCTCTATTGCAAAAATAAATCCTTTGCATGTTAAGGTGTTACGTGATAACGATGCTACAAATCCGCTTTGGTCAGACAGCGAGACGCTCATGAAACAGCGGGAATGTCTTTCTTCGTGACTTGCATTTTTAGATCCCGGTTATTTTGTAGCCGGCATGGCATTTTCCGACCTCCCGGCCCTCCAAAAAATCACCAGAAGGCAAAAAATGAACCAGACCCCGGAACAGACGGCGCGGGACACCATCGACAGCAAACTTGCAGCCTGCGGCTGGACCATCCAGGATAAGGCCAAAATCAATCTGAATGCCGGAACCGGCGTCGCTGTCCGGGAATACCGGACCGATATCGGTCCCGCCGACTATGTGCTCTTTGTGGACGCCAAACCCGTCGGAGTGATCGAGGCCAAGCGGGAAGAAGCGGGCGATACCCTCTCGGTTCATGAAGACCAGGCCGAAGGATACGCCGGCGCCAAATTAAAATACCTGAATAACGAAAAACTGCCGTTTGCGTATATCAGCACCGGCGCCGTCACCAAAATAACCGACTTCCGGGACCCCAAACCCCGGGCCAGAACCGTGTTTTCGTTTCACCGCCCGGAAACCATCCGGGAATGGCTTAAAAAGCCCAAATCCCTCCGGGCGTCCCTGCTGGACTTAAACGCCCTGCCTCCCGAAAAACTAAGGGACTGCCAGATCACCGCCATCACCAACCTTGAAAAATCCTTCAAAAACGCCAAACCCCGTGCCCTGATCCAGATGGCCACGGGATCGGGCAAGACCTATACGGCCATCACCTTTGTTTACCGGCTGCTGAAATACACGTCAGCCAAACGCATCCTGTTTCTGGTGGACACCAAAAATCTGGGCGAACAGGCGGAACAGGAATTCATGTCCTATCTGCCCAATGACGACAACCGCAAATTTACCGAACTCTACGGCGTCCACCGCCTCAAATCCAGATACATCCCCGATGACAACCATGTGTATATCAGCACCATTCAGCGGCTCTATGCGGTGTTGAAAGGTCAGGACCTGGAGGAGAGCGCGGAAGAGGAAAACCCCAACGAGCGCTGGCAGCCCAAAGAGGTGCCGCCGGTGGAATACAATGAACGACTGCCCCTGGAATATTTTGATTTTATTGTCATCGATGAATGCCACCGCAGTATTTATAATCTGTGGATGCAGGTGCTGGACTATTTTGACGCCTTTCAGGTGGGACTCACCGCCACGCCGGACAACCGGACTTTCGCGTATTTCCAGCAGAATATCGTCTCCGAGTCTTCCCATGAAATGGCGGTGGCGGACGGCGTGAACGTGGGCTATGACGTTTATCTGATTGAAACGCGGATCTCCAGACAAGGCGCAACCCTCTGGAAAGGGGCCTACATCGAACACCGGGAACGGCTGTCCCGAAAAAAACGCCTGGAATTGCAGGATGAGGACGAGGGCTATTCATCAAAGCAGTTGGATAAGGACATCGTCAATCCCAATCAGATTCGTAAAGTCATTTCAACTTTCAGAGAGCATTTGCCGTTAATATTTCCCGACCGCTTTGATACGGACGGGGCCTTTGAGACGCCCAAAACCCTGATATTCGCCAAGACCGACAGCCATGCCGACGATATCATCAACATGGTGCGGGAGGAGTTCAACGAGGAAAACCGGTTCTGCAAAAAAATCACCTATAAAGCCACGGAAGACCCCAAATCCGTATTGGCCCAGTTCCGCAACGATTATCACCCGCGCATTGCGGTCACGGTGGACATGATCGCTACCGGAACCGATGTCAAGCCCCTGGAATGCCTGCTGTTCATGCGGGACGTGAAAAGCCGCAATTATTTTGAGCAGATGAAGGGCCGGGGCACCCGGGTGATCGATTTTGACGATCTCAAAAAAGTGTCGCCCTCGGCCAAACTCACCAAAGACCATTTTGTCATTGTGGACGCCATCGGCGTGACGCAAAGCCTGAAAACCGACAGCCGGCCTTTGGAGAAAAAACCCGGCGTCCCGCTCAAAGACCTGCTGGGCGCGATTGCCGTGGGCGTCCGGGACGAAGCGCTCTTTACATCCCTTGCCAACCGCCTGACGCGCCTGGATAAGCAGCTTTCTGAGAAAGAACACGCCAGATTTATAGAAAAAACCGGCGGCGTCAGCCTTTCCCAGGTGGTCAAAGACCTGCTGAACGCCTTTAACCCCGACACCCTGGAAACCCTTCGGGACCAGGCGGACCAGGAAATGCCGACTGCCGCACCCCTTGAAAAGGACAAACGATACAAGGAGTTGGAAACCGGTTTGCAGAACAAAGCCGCATCGGTCTTTACCGGCGAAGTCAATGAGTACATTGAAAATATCCGGAAAATTCATGAACAGAAAATCGACCTGGTCAATCCCGACGACCTCCTGAATGCGGGCTGGGACAAAAATAACAAAGACAAAGCGCGCGCCACCGTGAACGCATTTGCGGAGTGGATTGACGCCCATAAAGACGAGATTACCGCCTTGCAGATTTTTTACGGCCAGCCGTTCCAAAGGCGGGAACTCACTTTTGCCATGATCAAGGAACTGGTGGAAACTATTATTAATGATAAACCCGCCCTGGCTCCCGTGCATGTGTGGCGGGCATACGAGCAGTTGGAAAGCGTGATCGGTCAGCCGAAAAACGAAATGGTCGCCCTGGTGTCCCTCATCCGCCGGGTGGCGGGCATCGATGCGGCCCTCACCCCGTTTGACAAAACCGTGGACAAAAACTTTCAGAAGTGGCTTTTTAAAAAACAGGCCGGGCCTCTCAAATTCACCAAGGACCAGATGGAATGGCTGTATATGCTCAAAGACCAGATCGCCGCGTCCGTGCATGTGGACATGGAGGATCTGGATTACACCCCATTTGACGCGAAAGGCGGCCGGGGCCGGATGTGGCAGTTGTTTGGGCAGGACATGGAAACCGTGATTGATGAACTGAACGAAGTATTGGCGGCGTAAGATGGAATTAAACATCAGAGAATTGATCGCGGCAGGAGAAGGCTATCATCTGGAATTCAAGGAATCGCCGGATAAATCCTTTCTGGAAGCGGTCTGCGCGTTCGCCAACTCCGGCGGGGGCAGAATCCTTGTTGGCGTCCGCGACGACGGGACCATCAAGGGCTGCGTCACCGATAACAAAAGCCGGTCTCTCCTTCAGGATGCCCTGCGCGGATTACAGCCAAATCTGGATATCCATATGACGGCCCAGGCAATTGACCGGCAATCTGTTTTTATCGTGGATGTTCCGGAAGGCATGGATAAGCCCTATGCCTGTTCCAAAGGATTTTATATTCGAAACGGCGCAAATTCCCAGAAGCTGACCCGGAATGAGATTGTTGAATTTTTTCAAAAGGAAGGACGAATCCGCTTTGATGAATTGCGTAACGAACGGGCGGTCTTTGAGAATGATTTTGACGAAAAGGCGTTTGATGAATTTTTAAAATCAGCCGGAATCAGCAAATCCATTGATAAAACATCTTTGCTGAAGAATCTCAATTGTTTAACTGATGACGGCAAGCTGACGAACGCCGGGGTTCTATTTTTTGCCAAAGACATTGATTTTTTAATCAATCACGCCATTGTTGTCTGTGTCCTGTTTAAGGGGACGCAAAAGATTCACATTCTGGATAAAAAAGATTTTAAAGGAAACCTGATCGATAACATCAACAACGCGATCCTGTTTGTTCAGCGCCACACCAATTTGGAATATGTCATTAAAACATTACGCAGGGAAGAGGTGCCGGACATTCCCGAAGTGGCGCTCCGGGAAACCATCATCAACGCCGTCTGCCACCGGGATTATTTTGATAAAAGCGCCAATGTCCTGATTGAGGTGTTTGATGACCGGGTCGTTATCTCCAATCCCGGAGGCTTGCCCGGAGGGTTGAGACCTTCGGATTTCGGGACCAAAAGCGTCGCCCGCAACCAACTGATCGCCTCTCTCCTGCAACGCATCGATTTTATTGAAAAGGTCGGCACCGGCATCAGCCGGATACGGGAAGCGGTCCGTGAAAACGGCAAATCAACGGTTGAGTTTTCCTATGACACATTCTTCACGGTGACTTATTACCGGAGCAAGCCCGAAGCGGATGAGGGATTAAATGAGGGATTAAGCGGGGGATTAACGGCCAGCGAGAAAATTTCGGAGAAAAATGACGGAGGTTCCCAGAAAACTTCGGAGAAAACTTCGGAGAAAACTTCGGAGAAAACTTCGGAGAAAATTCTCCGCCTGATCCAAACCAACCCCGAAATTACCATTCAGGAGCTGTCGGCAAACCTGAACAAAACAACCCGCGCAATAGAAATGCAACTGAACAAATTGAAGGAAAAGGCCAAAGTCGCCCGCATCGGCCCGGACAAGGGCGGGCACTGGGAAGTGGTGAAAAAGGATGGGGAGTAAGCTGAACACGATGATTGATGAACTCAACGAGGCATTGGCGGCGTAAAGATGGATGAATTGAAGGAATTGCCGGAGGGGTGGGAACTTGTTAAAATTAAAGATATTTTTGATTTTAAAGGTGGAGGCACGCCTTCTAAGGCTGACCCAAGTTTTTGGAATGGACAAATTTATTGGGCGTCAGTAAAAGATATTAAAGGCGATTACTTGCTTGATACAGTAGATAAAATCACTCAAAAAGGTGCTGAGAATAGTGCTACCAATATAGCGGAGCCAGGAGATGTTATTTTAATCACTCGAATAAGCCCTGGAAAAACAATTACAACAAAAATCAGGGCTGCAATTAACCAAGACCTGAAAATTGTAAAACCAAAATATGAAACCCATTCTGATTTCATAAAATATCTTTTAAAGTCGATTGAAAGAAAATGTATAAAATTATCAAGTGGAACAACTGTTTTAGGGCTTTCTTTAAATAATTTAAATGAGATAGAAACCCCCTTCCCCCCTCTTCCCGAACAACACCGCATTGTCGCCAAAATAGAAGAACTGTTCAGCAGCCTGGATAAAGGCATCGAAAACCTCAAGACCGCCCAGGCCCAGCTCAAAACCTATCGCCAGGCGGTGTTGAAATGGGCGTTTGAAGGAAAACTGACGAATGAGAATGTGAAAGATGGGGAATTGCCGGAGGGGTGGAAATGGGTACAGATTGATGAAATTGGAAAAATTGAAACCGGATCAATTGACTTTATGGAATTATTTATTGCGTAAATAAACTGATCTGAAGTTTCCCGGTTTTCAGCGATGGCCCGCAAATTGCGGACATGGTCAAATTTTTAATAAAAACAGTCAGTTAAATAAAATTTTCGAAACTTATAACTATCTGATTTAATTTGAAATATTCGG
>JBAQUK010000092.1:0-8476 GCA_049297455.1 Desulfosalsimonadaceae bacterium
GAATATTTCAAATTAAATCAGATAGTTATAAGTTTCGAAAATTTTATTTAACTGACTGTTTTTATTAAAAATTTGACCATGTCCGCAATTTGCGGGCCATCGCTGAAAACCGGGAAACTTCAGTTAAGTATAATCTGCCGCTATAAATGAAATGGCTACCAGCAAGGAGGCCAAAACCAGGACCAAATATGCAATCAATAAAATGATCTTCGGGAATAACTTTGCGGGCACAAACCTGATTGTGTCCACTATTACCGTCAATTGATTGAAAATCGCCCGGTAGATCATCTTGGGCTTAAAAAGCTTGGGGTAGCTGGACTGAAGTTTATTGACCACGACTTGCATTGCGCTTTCATCTTCAATAAGATCATTAACGGACGTCGCCGTGATGCCTTTGGATCTCAAGTCATTGGAAATCCCATGAAGTTTGAAGTTGGAGAGCGCAACATACATTGTAAAAACACCCAAAATGCCGATGACAATATCTTTTGCGGAGCTCGCGAGAAGTAAAAAGCTTACCGCGCCAATAAATGCGAATAAGAACCTGAAGTATCTCCGGTTAACAAAGAGAACATCGATGTATCTGCCGCCGTCAAGAGGCATGATAGGCAGAAAGTTGAAAGCGTTCAACAGCAGCATCACTTGAGCGGTTTTGAATACAAAGTAATTCTTTGTCAAAATAAACAGGAAGTACAAAAAGACGCCCATGAGTATCCCGGGGAAAGGCCCCATCAGAGAAACAATACAGCTTTTTACCGCTGTATCATTCCGGCTCTTTCCCGATACTGCCGCACCGATGAACGGGATAAAGAACATCTTTACATCTTTGTACTTGAGCAATTTCATGGCAACAAGATGTCCCAACTCGTGAAACAGAAGCACGCCGATCAGGATCACTATTTCCTGCCACTTAACCGAGATTATTTGCGTGCTGAAAAAGAGTATGATCGTAACGATGAGCAGCGTCAAGGAGCTGAATTTGCTTTCATGAGCGCTGATGATCTTCAATTCAGGAATCAGATCATTCTTTGAATCCACAGCCAGGTTCGGACTGCTATTCATATTTTGCGCCATGTCCATATTCGGTCACACCTCCGTGTTTGTGTGGGTGCATTAGCGTTGCCCTTCAACGTTTGCGAACCCGCTGTGGGTGAGCAATACGTTGCGATGGCTTGTTGGCTGGGATGTCTTTGCCGACGTCCGGGCACCAGATGGCCGTCATCGCGCCCCCGTTGAAGACGACAACGTGCTTGCCGTCGTCCGATCCAAGGCGCTGTGGGCTCCTGATGCTCGCCTGCTTCATTTCCTTGATTGTGTTCTCGCAAAAGTCACTCTGATAGCCGCAGTCGCAGCGATAAGACGATGGGAAAATCTCTTCCGGCATTCTATCATCATCCTTTCATTTACGCAGCAACACTATCTTAACATTCGTCCCGGACTTTCGTCCGTCGTTTCACCAACCCGTCACCCTATATAATGATGTTATTAAAAATTAGATTGTTCTCAAATTCTTCACCACTTCCCGGATGCGGGAATCCGGGTCATCCGCCAGCACCATCAACATGGGCTTGACGCGCGGATCATGAATCTGTGACGCGGCATACAGGGCCGCGACCCGGACCGAAAGATCGGTCTTTTTCTGAAAAAACAGCCGACGCCGGGGCAGAAGGATATTTTCAAGAGATGTCACAAACGCGGGGTCCGCAATTTGTCCCATGGCCCGGCAGACAGCCGCCAGCGTTTCTTTGGCTTCGGTTTGTTCCGCAATCCGGATCAGGGTATCGGCGGCTTGGCGCGCCTTGAGGTTTCCCAGTGAACCAATGGCATAAATCGCCACGTCCGGATCATCCCCTCCGGCCAATTCAATCATGAGATCAATCACAAATGATGTGTTTAACCGCTCCGCCAGCCGAAACGCCGAACGGCGGACCACATCGGAAGCATCTGAAAGGGTATCCGACAGTTCCAGCATCACATCCGGCGTCACCGCGTCGATCACATCCACCAGACGGGCGCGAAATTCGGGGCGGCTCTCGCTCATCAGGGACCTTTTGAGCACGTCAACCCCCTCTTCCCCCTGATTTTTAATCAGTTCCGCGATCATCCGCCGGACCCGCAGGCTGCCTTCCCGTTTCAGGGTTTCAATGAGCGCAGGCACAATCCCTTGTCCCAGGGTGCTTAAAAGCTGAAACGCTTCCTGCCGCCGCAGGCGATCTTCCGATTTTAAATCTTCAATGATGGCCTCAACAATCCTGGAATCCATGGGTTTGTCCAAAAGCGGGTCACTGCCGCCCGGTGCTTCGCCCCCCGCCTTTGCCATATGCCCAATCTGATCAAATACCCATGCGGCCGGTGTATAGTCGCCGAGCAGAATCAATTCCTCTGCGCAGCGATAGAGCAAAGCGGCCGCACGGCGATTGCTCTCCCGGTGCTCTTCCCCTTCAAACAACGGCATTGCATGGGACAGCGTGAATGTCAGGTAAGAAGCGCCGGGCCGCCAGTCGGGGGGTTGCAATATGGCTTCAAAAATATCCAGCAGGTCCTTTTTTCCGGGCTGGTCGGATGCTTTGTACCTGTCGCACAATTGCTGAACAAGAACTCCGGCGCCGTTCATGTCGCCGGAAAGATACCGTTTTTTTAATTGATCCGGTATGTCATGAAAATCAAGCACTTCCGGTATGCTGTCTTCCTCAGGTTCCGGCAGGACTTCCGGACCGGCATCCCCCACATCGGCGGATGTTCCGGCGGCTTCCGTTCCGGCCCCGGGAGCGGCCAAGTGTATGCCATAAACGCGCTGGTTAAACAGAATGCCGTGGATCTGCTTTTCCGTCGCAAATTTTTTCCAGAACTCCCCGCCGCCTTCAGCGCCTTCCAAAGGTTCTCCGGCAGCCACTATAAACCCGCTCAACTCGGTTTCGGTCATTGAATTTAAAAACGTGATGCTGTTTAACCCGGCATCCCCCAAAAACCGGACCATGCCTGCGGCCATTGTTTCAAAGCCCGAGGTGTCGAGCCGGATTCCGTTGACCAGCAGGGAAGTGTCGATCCGGGCGAGGGTCAGGGCGGGCCGGGTTTCAAAAAACGGGGCCAAGGCCTCCATCACCAGAGAGAGGGACTGTCTGGCTACCGGGCCCTGGGCGGGGTAGAGTTTCATCTTGCTGGAGGCCCCGAGCAGGGCGCTGATGATCCGTTGAAGCGCAAGCATATCCTGATCGCCAAACCCCTGATCAAAGGCTGCGGAAATTTCCGCATCCATCCTGTCAACCGTTCCGGTCCGGCCCGGAACCGCGTCATCAGCGGATGCCTGAATTTTTTTATACCGCACCTGCCGGGGGACGACGGATTTGAGCTGTTTGTCTTCGGTAAACGCTTTCCAGAAGCGCGGGGTGATTTCCTTGGGTTCGATGCGGCAGATTCTTTCCAGTACGATTTTCAGTTCCGCTTCCGTAAACCCCTTGACAAAGGTCAGGCTGCTGAGCTGCAGCCGGTCCCAGAAATCAATAATGGTCTGGGCGATGGATTGAAAATTCCCGACTTCCAGGACCTGGCCATTCATCACCAGGGAATTTTTCTCCGTAATGATGCTGAGGCGGTCGGTGTCTTCCAGCACCCTTTCCACCAGTTGCCGGAGCATATCAATGGAATTGACCACGGATTTGCTTTCCGGCGGATACAGCCGGATGTTCCGGATGGCGATGAGAAGGGATTGCAGGAGTTTCGGAACAAAGGCCCTGCTGGTTGCACTGAGCGGCACATCGCCTAATGCCGCTTCTCCCGCCCCCTCTTCGTCATCTCCATTCACCCGGTAGCGGGCCACTTCCCGGTCGCTGAAAATCTGATGATTCAGTCCGGACTGAAGGTCTTCATACATCCGGGCTTTTTCCTGATTTTCGGACTGTTTGTAATGGTGGGCCAGAAAGGCGGCGGACGGCAATAGATTATGTTTATAGAGTTTTTCCTGGTAGTTGCCGATCTGTTCATGGAGATTTTTTTTCTGATCCGGATGGATCCGGTCATAAACCGCGTTCTGGATGCGTTTGCTTAAAAACCGGATGGTTTCGTCGTTATCATTAAAATCCGCCCGCACAATGCCCTGATCAATCACCCGGTTTAAGAAATCATGCACCAGAGCGGACTTTTCATCGGAAACAGATGTCAGCATGCTTAAGGAAATGGATTCGCCAAAGGCTGACGCGCAATCTAAGAACCGCTGACTGCCGCTGTCCAAGGTCATCAGTTTGTTGCGAATGATATCTTCAAGGGATTTGGGAAAATATCCCTTTTCCAGTTTCGTTACTTTCCAGTGCTGCCCGGATTGGACAATTTTCTGGTCCGTGATCATTTTCCGCAAGAGTTCTTCGATAAATAGCGGATTCCCTTGGGATATCCCGGCCAGTTCCCGGGATAACTGGGTGGGAATCTCGATTCCGGGAAAAATGATATGGATGTGTTTTTCAATCTCTCCGGCGGTCAGGGGCGTCAGGCGGACGGTCTGGATGCTTAACGTTTCGCTGTAAGCGGACCGGAACAGCTCCAGGGGGATGGCTTTGGGTTTTGTCTTGGCATCTTCGGTGGCGGTTGCGCAAACAAACATCACCACGGATTTTTCCATCATCATGATCCGAAGCAGATGCAGGGAAGCCGGATCACTGTAATCCAGGTCATCAATCAGCAGGGCCAGACGCCCGCCATCGGCAAGGGCGATAAAAAACCGGATAAACGACCGGAAGATGGCTTCACGCCGCTGTTCATCAATCTCTTTTGTTTTGATATCCGTCTCGCCTATCTGAGGCAGGATACAGGCCAGGTGTTCCAGATCGGTTTCACCCATTTCCTCCAGTATCTCAATCCCTTTATCCTCCCGCTGGTTCATGAGGGCCATCACGATATAAGACATGAGGTAATACGGTCGAAACGATTCCTGGACCACGCCGGACACCCGCACCGTATGGAATCCCGATTTATTCAGGTTTCGCTGGACCACATCCAGAAAACTGGTTTTGCCCATGCCTGCGGCCCCGTCCACAATAACAAACCGGCTGATGCCGTTTTCAACACTTTTTAAGGCATGCGCCACTCCTTCAAACTGGGATTTCCGGCCCACAATGCTGGCGCCTTCCAGATACTGCACGGCCTGGCGGGTCGCAATGCCGGCATCCACATACTGATTTCTTCCGGACGCTTTCGCATGCTGCAAGGCGTTTTTTGTCTGGCCGATCAGTCCGCTTGCGGTGCCCGCGTCATCCGGAGCCGTGGCCGCCCCGACGCTTAAAGTGATCGGAATCTGGGTGCCCGCGTCGGATGAAAAAAACTGATTTGCCGCCGCATGCGCAATCAGTTCCGACGCCAGAATCAGGGCACCCTGTTTTTTCATGCCCGGCAGGAGAACCATAAACTCATCTCCGGCGCTCAGAATCGGAATACCGGTTTTCCCGGAAACCTGTTTCAAGATTCCGGCCACATGCACCAGGGCCTGATCGCCGACCCCGCTGCCGTATTGCTCATTGATCCGCTTAAAATAATCGATATCCACCACCAGCAGGGAAACGGGGTTCTCTGCGATGCTGTCCCAGTTCACGGCGTATTTGAGATAATGCAGTAAAAACCGGCGGTTTTTAAGCCCGGTCAAATAATCTTCCTGCATCAATGACGAGGGGTCCCGCCCGACATTCTGAAGAAAATAAAGTAATTTCTGGAATTTCATTTATCTCCTCCTGGCTTGGAAGAATTCTGCATCATTAATACTATATTCAAAGTGTTCAAGATATTATCATCCGATGGCCGCAATCGCAACGCCGCCTGGATTTGCTGGATCGCTTGGTCTATATCTCCGGTGTCAACATACGCTATTCCCAGATTATAACGGGCGTCCACATAATCCGGATTGATCTGGAGAGCCTGCTGATAATGCTTGATAGCCTCATCTGGGCGGCCCATGCTCAACAGGGCGGATCCCAAGTTATTGTGTGCTTTTTCGTGATCCGGCTTAATCCTTAGCGTCTGCAAATACTCATAAACCGCTTGATCCAGTCGTGCCTGATCTTTATATATATTGGCCAGATTGTAATGGGCGTCCGCATAACCGGGTCGGATTCGGAGGGACTTCAGATATTGGTCAATCGCCAGATCCATACGTCCCTGTTTGCTCAGGGCGACCCCCAGATTGTTGTGGATCATAAAATTATCCCTTGTCACGCTTAGGGTGTGTTCAAAAAGCGTCCGACTGTCTCGCCAGAATCGGATCTGGTTCCAGGCAAGAACCCATAAAACACACAGTATCCCGGCAGATAAAACCGGCAGGCCTGTTTTTTTCAAGGGGAAGTTTTCTACAAGCTCCGGGATTCCCCAAGCGATGATGATAAATATGCCGATGAGAGGCACATAAGCCCACCGGTCCGCTATAGCTGGCCAGAAACCACCCTGAACCAGTCCGATCACCGGTAGCAACGTCCCGAGATACCACAGCCATCCGGTCACAAGATACGGGGATTTTCTGACTCGCATGAGAATCAGGAGTGAGGCAGAAATAAGAAACAGGAGCGCTGCCATCGGCTGCCAGAGGGGAATGGTTTTTGGAAACGGATACACGACGCCGAAATTTACGGGCCAGATCATTTTCCATAAATACCCTACATAAGACACAATGGCATTTTCAATGCGAAGCATCATGGGCGTGGTGTTGTGATCAATCATCATGTCCTTAGCCTGAAGAGTGAACACGGACAATCCGATTGTTATCAGGGAAAGGACTATGAGCGGAATTTTTTCTATGATCAGTCGGGCAACTCCTGCCGACTGAAAGTTCCAAACTGGCGAAAGCCCCTTGCTGGGGATTTGATGTCCCAGATCCATTCGACCCAAGGGCCAGAAATCTATAAGCAGCAACACGCAGGGCAAAGTAACGAGCATGGGTTTGGCCAGCAGGCCCAGAGTTAGGGACACGACCAATAGCAAATATCGTAAGGTATTTGGTCTTTTTGTATAATAAAGATAGGAAAGGAGAGTTAGCATCCAGAAACTGGTGGATAGCAGATTTTTCCGCTCCGCGATCCATACCACGGAATCCACGTTAATGGGATGCAGGGCGAACAGGGCCGCCACAAATCCGCTTCTCCAGGGGGAGCCGGTCATCAGGAAAAGGGCCAGAAGCAGCAACAGCACGTTTAACGTGTGAAATACCAGATTGACCAGATGATGAGCGCCCGGATTCAGGCCGAATAACTGGCAATCCAGCATGTGGGACAGCCAGGCCAGGGGATGCCAATAGGCCTGATCATCGGTTTTCGCCGGGTTAAACGCCCAGATCAGGTTGTCCGCGTTCAAACCCTGTTGTACCCGCTGATTTTCAAAAACATACAAGTCATCATCAAAACTGATGAAATCAAACCCCCGCACCTGCAAGTAGGCAGCAACCGTCGCAACGGCAAGGAGCAGGGAAATCAGCATCAAACATTGCTGGCGGGACAGTTTTTTAAGAATTTCCGTGCGTGATATCATAATAAAATCGTCATCATGGTAATATGTGGTTTATGCTGTGCGTCCTTGAACCCAGCGTTATGCCTCATCTCCCGGTCCGATAAGGGGCAATTCTTTTTCAATCTTAAACACCGCCAGAAACATGGGGCCTTTTTCAGCCGTTTCTTCCGGAGTCACTTGACGGCGTTTTAATTTAACCAGCAGTTCGCTTTTTTCTTCTTCCCGGATCCGGGTTAAGTAAAGCCGCCGGCCCGCGTAGCCGGGACCTTTTTCGATGAACAGATAGGCTGCATGGGGATTGGTTTGCAGGTTGCTTCGGGTCAGCCGGTCCCGCATAATAAAGGCCACGGTCCCGTCTTCCAGAAAATGGGGACGGGAATATATCGCGGCATCCACTTTCCCGCCTTTATCGGCTGTGGCCAGCACGCCGGTGCCTTTTGTATTTTCAAAATAGGTTGCCAGATCCATTTTCATCTCCTTAAATTAATGCGGTTGATTGACATGGCATCATAAACCTTTTCCTGATTTTCGGCCCGCACGGGAAAGAACGATTTCCATTTCGCAGACATTGCAACGGGTCCGGATTTCAAACTCCCAATTATTTTCGTCAATCAGAATAAGAGGCTTCGCCGGCAAAACAAGGGGCTCCGCCGTCTTTGATGTTGCCGGATCACGCAGGCAGCACCCGAGCTGATATAATATGCAATATTTTGAAATCATGACGGTTTTTCCGGTCATGGCCATGGTTGATTTCGGGCCTGATTCCAAGGAAGGTTCGATTTCCGTCACCCCGTGGCGGTGATAAAATGCCGCTGCCTGTTGGTTCAATACATTGCCCAAATAGGATACCGGTTTTCCCGGAAACCTGTTTCAAGATTCCGGCCACATGCACCAGGGCCTGGTCGCCGACCCCGCTGCCGTATTGCTCATTGATCCGCTTAAAATAATCGATATCCACCACCAGCAGGGAAACGGGGTTCTCTGCGATGCTGTCCCAGTT
>JBAQUK010000093.1:0-2368 GCA_049297455.1 Desulfosalsimonadaceae bacterium
GAATATTTCAAATTAAATCAGATAGTTATAAGTTTCGAAAATTTTATTTAACTGACTGTTTTTATTAAAAATTTGACCATGTCCGCAATTTGCGGGCCATCGCTGAAAACCGGGAAACTTCAGTTAAATCCAGATACGATGATAAAAATTAATTCGGCGATACAACTCAGTTTTGGGCTTATTGAAATATAAAATAATCCAAGAATAAAATTTTTCACTTCCCTTTGAGGCAAGTCCCATGTCCGGCAATACTTTTGGTACTATTTTTCGCATCACCACCTGGGGCGAATCCCACGGTCCAGCCGTCGGTGTTGTGGTGGATGGCTGTCCGCCCAATATTCCGATGGATGAATCTATCATTCAGAACATGCTGGATCGCCGACGGCCGGGGCAGGCAGCTACCAGCACCTCCCGGAAAGAAACCGACCAAGCCAAAATCCTTTCCGGCCTTTTCGAAGGCCGGACTACCGGCACGCCCATCATGATCATGGTGGAAAATCGGGACGCAAAATCCGGGGCTTATAGCGACATTGCCGATGTTTTTCGGCCCGGCCATGGTGATTTCACCTATCAGGCAAAATACGGCATTCGGGACTGGCGGGGCGGGGGCAGGGCGTCAGCCAGGGAGACCGTGGGCAGGGTAGCTGGGGGTGCTGTGGCTGGCGTGGTCCTGGCAAAAGAAAATATTTCCGTGATGGCCCACACCGTCGCGCTTGGGTCCGTGACCGCTCAAACCTTTGACCCGAATGTTATTTCCCAAAACCTGTTTTTGTGCGCGGACGCGGAAGCGGCCCGGCAGATGGAAGCGGAAGTAACTGAGGTTAAAAAACAAGGCGATTCTCTGGGCGGCATTGTGGAAATCCGGGCGAAAAACGTTCCTGCCGGACTCGGGGAGCCGGTATTCGACAAGTTCGACGCGGACCTGGCCAAAGCACTGATGAGTATCGGCGCGGTCAAAGGGGTTGAAATCGGGGCTGGATTTGCGGCAGCCGCACTCAGGGGTTCTCAAAATAACGACCCGATAACACCCGCCGGGTTTTCAACCAATAGCGCGGGCGGCATTCTCGCGGGCATATCCAATGGGGATGAAATCATCGTCAGGGTGGCGGTCAAACCCATCCCGTCCATCAGCATGGAACAGGGAACCATCGACATCCGAAACAACCCCACCCGCATTGTCATTCAGGGCCGGCACGACATTTCCGCCATCCCCCGGATCAATGTGGTGTGCGAAGCTATGGTGAATCTGGTGATTGTGGATCATCTGATGCGGCAAAAGGCGATACAGCGTTTTATATAGGAATGGGGAATCATCTCATCGCGCCAGCATCTTTAACATTTTGTTTTTTGAAGTTACTCCAAATTTTAGTGATAAATGAGAAAGCAAATAAATATATAATGGGTCTGAAAGGTAGCAGATATTTTGGCTCGGGAACAAATATATGGAAAAAACCAAAATAAAAAATCATTAAAAAAGCAATTCCTTTGAGTGGATTGTTTTTGTTCCTAAAATTTTGACATATACCTAATATACATAGTGGAATTGAGAGATAAAAAATATATTTGCTCATTGTTTTTAAAAAATTGAAAATTGGCAGTTGCCATATGGATTTTAAAACCGGATAGATATAAATATCAGTTCCCTGAAGAAAATGAAACTTTAGTAAATATATGGATTTTTGTGGAAAATACCACAATAACAACATCGGGTTATCCTTGATCCGTTGGATCATAATAGTGCTGAATTCGGTCCAACTGTTTTTCATTGGATCGAATTTTTTATATTCGGGTATTCTTGAGACTAAATACTTTAATGATCCATCTATTTCAGGAAATGGAAGACTGCCCTCAAAGGCTGCGATTCGAAGCCTGCTTGGTGATTCCGGCAAATTCGATTTTCGAACCATCCAGATAGTGGGCAAGATTAAAAATACAAGAAGCAGCGCAATATATCCTTTAGGCCACTCACGATAATAAAATACACTGATGATTATTGGCGCAAAAAGATATTCTTCTCTTGAAAAATATAAAAGGGTTGCGGTTATCCCGCCCATGAACACCCAAAACATATTTTTATTTTTATTTCTATTTAAATGAATACATAAGGCTAAAAATAATATTATAAAAAAGGACACGTAGACTTCTGGAAGCAGATAACCCGTAACCGTCACAAGGCAAGGATCTAAAACAGTCACCAATCCGATAATGAAAGCACCCCAAGGGGGGGTAGACGTCATAATTCTTAAATGTTAAATGAAATTTCCCTTAAACCTTTGTGAACTCCCATCAATTATGTGTTTAAATGGAGATATGCTTGTGAAAGCCTGATTTCAAAGGAATTGACAAAAGAATACCTCCCTGTGCGCAT
>JBAQUK010000094.1:0-2276 GCA_049297455.1 Desulfosalsimonadaceae bacterium
CCGTATTATAGCTGAACCGGGTGACCCGGTTTTTGGTCAAATCAGCCGGATCAGCAATCACTGTCTGCTGAATCAGGTTGTCGTGGCCGTCATATTCATACACTGTTTCCAGCCCGTTCGGATCCACGGACCGGGTCCGGTTGCCCCACCCGTCATATTCAAACGTGGTGGTGTGATCCAGCGGATCGGTCGCGGACGTCACATGGCCGGCGGCATCATAGGCATAAGTCCAGATGTTGCCCATTGCGATGCGGCACTCTCACCGAGTCAGCATGAACGTCGAGCTTGAGACAAAACCATTGCTAAATCAAGGATATTTGAATAATATCGCTCCATGAGTAAAACATTTGAGATGATCCGCCAACTGATCCATCAAGGCCGAATTCTGGTTTCTGAACACGGCTATGATGAATTGGCTGCGGATAATATTTTTATCAAAGACGTTCTGGCCGGAATCCATGAGGGCATTGTTGTGGAGGACTATCCCGATTATTCAAAGGGGCCTTGCGTGCTTGTACTCCAAAAAGACACTGATGGAGAGCCGATTCATGTCGTTTGGGGTATTCCCAAAGGCGCATCATATCCTGCCGTCATTGTAACCGCATACAGGCCCGATCCCAAGAAATGGTCAAACGCTTTCAGGAGGCGCAATAAATGAGAAAAACGCATAAAACAAAATATATCCATGAAGGCCAGTATGTTGCTGAAGTTGATGTTGAGCTGATCGATGCAGAGGAAGGCTGGTCGCCTTATTTGTCGGTTGAGGAAGCCCTGAAGCTTGATGATGTCAGAGCAGCGCTGCGCAGAGGGGATCTGAAAACCGTGTCAAAGACCGCACGCCTTTACAGAATGCAGCCTGTCGCTGTTTAATTCATAAACCGGAGGCCTGCCTCCTGCAAATCCGGCTCCACACGTTCATTAGAGGGAAAGGTATGCTTGCCCGTTTGGGGATTTTGAAATGATTGCCACCGGCCATTTTCCCTTCTACTTTTCTTGGTGGGCAAGAAAAGTAAACCAGAAAAATCAACTAATTCGGTGTGTCCCAAGAGCTACGCAAGTGTCAAGTTAATAAGTTAAGGGCGTCCCCAATATCCTCCCCTTAACTTATTAACTTGATTTTTAATTTCTGTTAAACACGGTAAAAAAAGAAAGGGTGAGTTTAATTAAGTTAATAAGTTAGGGGCGTCCCCAAATTCCCCCGGCGTGCTGTCATACCGCACCGGTTCGCAAAAGCAGGTGAAAATGGTTGGAAATCAGCGGCCATGTCAAGTTAATAAGTTTAGGGCGTCCCTAAGTTTCCCACGCGTTATCGTTTCTTTATTTTTTCCTTTTTTTTAAAAAAATATAGCTATTTTTGAGATATCCATAACAGAAGAGAGGCATTATCAAGCTAAATGGAATATGACCTACTCTTGTAAGCCATGTAGCTAAAAATACTAATAATAATCCTGGCAGCAAAATAGTATAAAAAATTAAAAAAGATTTGGCCTTACCAAACTCATCCTCTTCACGGGGATCAGCCCCAATGATACCTTTATTAATAAAAAAGGGCATTACCAAAAATGATACTGCGCCATTAATAAAAAAAATATCCAATGCATATTTGATTAAAAAAAAATGATGTGGGAAATATGTGTTTCCGGGATGCAGGGAACGTGCTATCGACCATCCAACGAGCGTTAATAATGATAATAAAAACCAGCCTACTGATATTCGCATTACACACCTTTTTTATTTAAGGACAAGAGCTCGCTTCTTGATTAGACCATGGGGGCGGTATTTTTGCCCACAAGAAATCTAATAAATAGTCACCAATTAACCCCCCGGCAATTATTTTGGGAATACCGGTTTTCAGCCCGATTCCGACTAAAGGCCCCCCGTATGCTGCTGTTATGCCATTCCAGATTGCTTCATTAATGTCGCCACCCATACCTAAAGTTAATATACCAGCAGTAAAGCCACCAGCAATCGGCGCTGCTATTATCCAAGGTGAAAAAGAGACACCAGTTGAGACCGTCGTTGCAACAAGACCTATAAAAACAGTCTGCCCTGTGGTTAGCAATCCCCAAGGATCCAACAAATTAATCGGACCATTTAGGCAATAAATATAGGGATTTATACCGCCAAAAAACCCAATCGGATCAACCCTCAAATACCGCCCGGTCTCAGGATCATAATACCTGAACCAATTATAATGCAGCCCGGTCTCCGCATCATAATATTGGCCCGGAAACCGCAGGTTGTTCTCAACCGTCGCCACCTCCACCACGATCTTC
>JBAQUK010000095.1:0-14301 GCA_049297455.1 Desulfosalsimonadaceae bacterium
TGCCGGACTTGATCCGGCATCCAGAACATACTGAGTATACTGGATTCCGGCCTTCGCCGGAATGACGAAAAAGGGAGAAAATCGACTTTTTACAAAACCATCAAAGTTTAACGTGAATGTTTTTTTCATCACTCATCACTCATCATTCATCATTTATATTTTTTTATCGTTCTCTCAAATCCCGGCAATGCACCCTCGATGGTGCGCTCATCCACGCAATAGGCGATGCGGAAATGGCCGGGGCCTCCGAAACCGGAGCCGGGAACGGTCAGAATCCGTTCTTCCTGAAGGGCCCGGACAAACTCCACATCATCACTTATCGGGGTCCGGGCAAACAGATAAAATGCGCCCGGCGGTATGGCGAATTCATACCCAAAGTCCGCAAGCCCGTTGCACAGCAGTTCCCGGTTCCGGGCATAGGGCGCGATATCCACGCTTGCGCCCTGAATTTCGCCCACCACCCGCTGCATCAGGGCCGGTGCGTTCACAAATCCCAGGATGCGGTTGGCGAGGCTCATGCCGCTGATGAGGTCCGACCGGAAACTGGCATAGGGGTTCACCGCAATATAGCCGATGCGTTCTCCGGGAATGGAAAGGTCTTTGGAATAGGAAGTGACTATGATGGTTTCCGGGTAGCAGGCGAAAATACTCGGCACCACGTTTCCGTCATAAACGATTTTTCGGTAAGGCTCATCGGAAATCAGGTAAATGGTCCGTCCGCATTCCTGGCTTTTGTCGTGCAGGAGTGATCCCAGTTGATTCAAGCTGTCCTCGGAATAGATCTGCCCCGTGGGATTGTTGGGTGAATTGATGATCACGGCTTTGGTGTTTTTGGTGAAGGCGCTTTCAATGGCCTTGAGATCCAGCGTAAAATCCGGCCGCGTTTTCACGGGAACCAGTTTTCCGCCATGATTTTCCACGTAAAATTTGTATTCCACAAAAAACGGGGCCGGGGTCAGGACTTCATCACCGGGGTCCAGCAGGGTTTTCAGCGTGACGTTGAGTCCCCCCGCAGCCCCGCAGGTCATCAGGATATCGTTTTCCGTGATGTCCGTGTCATGCTCTTTGGCCAAATGTGCGGCAATCGCCTGGCGCACATGGGGATAGCCGGTATTTTGCATATAGGCGTGGGAGCCGGTTTCATCACTTGCGACAATTTCTGCGAGTTTCTGCCGGAAGATTGCAGGCGGCGGCACATTGGGGTTGCCGAGGCTGAAATCAAACACATTTTCAGGGCCGTGGATGGCTTTGAGCTTGGCCCCTTCCTCAAACATTTTCCGGATCCATGACGCGCCGGACATGTAACCTTCAATTTGTTTTGCGATGGACATAATCGTCTCCGGAGTTGTGTTTGATTAGACTTTTTCAACCGATTTGATTTCAGGGATTTCCTGTTTTACCAAGCGCTCAATGCCTTTTTTTAAGGTCATCTGGGACATGGGGCATCCGGCGCAGGCGCCCTGAAGCTTCACCGTGACCACGCCGTCCACCACGTCGATCAACTCCACGTCGCCGCCATCCGCCTGTAACGACGGTCTGATTTTATCAATTACTTTCTGTACGCGTTCTTTCATGATGCCTCCTTGTGTATTTTTAGTAATTCGTATCGGTCTATTTTTTCGTGATCATAGGATGAACTGCCGGATATTGCAAATTAAAACAGAAAGCGAAAAGCTCTCAGGAATTTTCCGTCTGATCCTCGCGTTTCCGGTAAAAATCGGTTTTAAACGCCTCAAACCGATCTTTAAGGATGGCCGCCCGCAGGGTCCGCATCAGGTTCAGATAATAATGCAGGTTGTGGATGGTGTTGAGCGTGTAGGCGAGGAGTTCCCTGGACCGGTAAAGGTGATGGAGATAGGCGGCTGAATAGTTTCGGCAGGTATAACAATCGCATTCCGGGTCCGGGGGGGCGGTATGGTATTTGAATTCTGCGTTGTTGATGTTGATCTTTCCTCTGGAGGTAAACAACTGGCCGTTTCGGGCGTTTCGGGTGGGCATGACGCAGTCGAACATATCCGCGCCTTTGGATACCAGCTCCACCAGATCTTCGGGGGTGCCCACCCCCATGATGTATTTGGGTTTTTCGTTCGGCAGCAGGGGCAGGGAGCTGTCTGCGATTTCCATCATCAGGTCTTTGGGCTCGCCCACGGAAAGTCCCCCCAGGGCGTAGCCGGGAAAATCAAAAGCCAGGAGTTCCCCGGCCGACTGCCGCCGGAGGTGCGGAAACATGCCGCCCTGGACAATGCCGAACAAGGCGTTTTTCCGGTTTGCCGTTTGTTCCCAGCGGTCACGGCACCGGGCGGCCCAGCGGGTGGTCAGTTCCAGTGCCTTTCTGGCGGTTTCCTCGTCGGCTGGATAAGGGATGCAACTGTCCAGGCACATGATGATGTCCGCGCCCAGGGTGGTCTGGATGTCCACTGCGTCTTCCGGGGTGATGATGTGCCGGGAGCCGTCGATATGGGATTGAAAATCAAATCCCTGTTCCGTGGTTTTGGATATTTTGGCAAGGGAAAAAATCTGGAATCCGCCGCTATCGGTGAGGATCGGCCGGTCCCAGTTCATGAACCGGTGAAGGCCGGAAAATCGCTCGATGACATCCATGCCGGGCCGCAGGTATAAATGGTAGGTATTGCCCAATATAATCTGGGCCCCGCAATCTTTAAGATTTTCGGGGGTGACGGCCTTGACCGTTCCGGCGGTGCCCACGGGCATGAAGATAGGGGTTTCGATGGTCCCGCGGTCGGTGGTCAGCGTGCCTGCCCTGGCCCGGCCGGATGTTTGATGTATTTCAAAGTTGATCATAATTATTGTATAATATATTGAATTTATAAATTAATTTTGCTAATGACGCTTTGAGGCCGCAAATGTTTGCAACAGCCGCGTTTTCGATTCAACCGATTGTCATAAACAGTTATTATCGCCAATGATTGATTGTTTCTACTTTTCTTTGGCGGGCAAAGAAAAGTAGCAAAAGAAACCCGGCCCTGCGAAGCGGTAATCCCTGACCCGATGGTTTCCGTGGCGTGGGCAAAAACTCGCTTAATGAGAAGGCAAGTTGATGGCTTGTTATATCGATAAGGTTTATCGCAACCGGCAGATTCATTGCCATTTTATCCGTTCAGACAGTTTGCCCCCGTCTTCCACGGAAATCACCGCGCCAGGGCCGCATCGCAATGGGCAAAAACCCCGGTACTTCATTCTGTGGATTTCCCGCCTACCACCTGATAGTCTACAGCCTATCCACCTGTTTTATTCAATAAACATCGCATCCCCGTAGCTGAAAAACCGGTAATTTTCGTCCACGGCGCGATTATAAGCGTTCAGGATTTTTTCCCGGCCCGCAAATGCGGAAACCAGGAGGATCAGGGTGGACTGGGGAAGATGAAAATTGGTGATCACGGCATCCACGCATCTAAACTCAAAGCCCGGATAGATGAACAAATCGCAATTTCCGGGTCCGGGACGCAGGCTCCCGGTGCGGTCCGTCGCGTATTCCAAGGTCCGCACCGAGGTGGTGCCCACGGCCACCACCCGCCGGCCTTCCGCTTTGGCCCGGTTGACCGTGTCGGCGGTAGCCTGTGAAATCACAAATTGTTCCGCATGCATTTGGTGATCCCGGATATCCGCGCTCCGAATGGGCATGAAGGTTCCGTATCCCACGTGAAGGGTAATCGTCGCAACCGATACGCCTTTTGCCGTGAGCTGGTCGAGAACCTCGTTTGAAAAATGCAGCCCGGCGGTGGGTGCCGCCACAGCCCCCTTGTGGGTCGCGTATACCGTCTGATAAGCGGTCCGGTCACGCTCACCCGCATCTTTGTCATGGTCCCGTTTGATGTAGGGCGGCAGGGGCAGGACCCCGATCCGGTCCATGATTTCGTCAAAAGGCCTCTCTCCGGTAAACCGGATGGTGCACGTGCGTTCATGAACCGCCGTCACCTGGCCCTTTAGCTCCGGCCCGAAATCGATTTGTGTGCCGATTCGGGGCGCTTTTGAGGTTTTAACCAGGCATTCGTATTCAACTGTTTCAGTGCCTTCGGAGGGCCGGGCCGCCGAGGCGTAGTTGACGATGAGAATTTCAAACCTGCCGCCGGTCTCCTTGACCCCGAACATCCGGGCCGGGATCACCGCCGTGTCGTTGACCACCAGCACATCCCCGGATTTCAGCAGATCCGGCAGCGAGGAAAACCGGTGGTGGGCCAGTTCCCCGGAAGTCCGGTTTAAATGCAGGAGACGGGAATGGTCGCGCCGGTTTGAAGGCATCTGAGCGATCAGTTCTTCCGGCAGGGCATAATCATAATCGGTTAAGGCGAACATAGTTTTGTATTTAATAATGATTCAAGTTATTTAGGCTATAGCCTGTAGGCTGTTAGCTTTTTTTGGTGTTTCAGCTTTTTTAAATTTTGTCATGCAAGCGGGGCGGCAGTAGACCGTCGCTCATGCTTTCCGTCTACAGTCTAACAGGCTTCAGCCTATCCACCTGCGCAGCTATTCCATTTTTCCAAGATAGACAAGCACCAGCCCCACAACCATGAGCGCCAGCCCGAATTTCCGAAGGATATCATCCGGAAGGGTCAGCATTTTATTCATCATTTGCTTCATGTTTTCCGGAAACCCGAAATAGGGAATCCCTTCAATGATCATCACCATGCCGATAACGCACAGGAAAAATTTCATGACGGTTCAATCTCCAAACAAATGCAGGCCTTTTTAAAAACAGGACACTATATCTTTGGGGGCTTTGCATTGTCAAAATAAAATCCAAATAATGGTTGACGATATAAAGTGAATTAATCCATAAAAAAGCTTGCAGCCGGACTTCAGACGGGGTTTTCAGGCAGGTTTCATATAAGACGGCGCATTCGCTAAAAAAACGACCCATATATAATAAGGACAGACAGATGAATTACGAACCGGTTATCGGCCTTGAGGTCCACGCCCAGCTCAACACCCGCACCAAGATTTTCTGCAGTTGCGCCAACGCATTCGGCGGCGAGCCGAATACCCATGTGTGCCCGGTCTGCCTGGGCATGCCGGGGGTGCTGCCGGTGCTGAATAAAACCGTGGTGGAATACGCCATGCGCATGGCCCTTGCCACGGAATGCACCATCAACAGGGAAAGCCGGTTCGCCCGGAAAAATTATTTTTATCCGGATCTGCCCAAAAATTACCAGATATCCCAGTATGAACTGCCCATTGCCGAACACGGGCAGGTGATGATCACTTTGGACGACGGCACAATAAAGCGCATCGGCATCACCCGCATCCACATGGAAGAAGACGCGGGCAAGCTGATTCACGATTCGGGCCGGCCGGTCAGCCGAGTGGATTACAACCGCACCGGCACGCCGCTCATTGAAATCGTGTCCGAGCCGGACATGCGATCGCCCGAGGAAGCCGGGGCTTACTTACGGCAGATCCGCTCCATCCTGCGATACTTGGGCATCAGCGACGGCAATATGGAGGAAGGCAGTTTCCGGTGCGACGCCAATGTGTCCCTCCGGCCCTGGGGCACGGAGACCCTCGGCACCCGGGCGGAGCTGAAAAACTTAAATTCCTTTAAATACGTGGAAAGCGCCCTGGCCTACGAGATCCGGCGGCAGGAGAGTCTGCTGGAAGAGGGGCAATCGGTAATTCAGGAAACCCGGCTGTGGGACAGCGCCAAAAACCGGTCCTTTTCCATGCGGGGAAAAGAAGAGGCCCATGATTACCGGTATTTTCCGGACCCGGATTTGACGCCCCTGATCATCGATGGCCCCTGGATTGAAACCATCCGCGGGAGCCTTCCCGAACTTCCCGACGCCAGAAAAGACCGGTTCATCAGCGAATACGCCTTGCCGCCTTATGACGCCGGGGTGCTGACATCGGCAAGGGAACTGGCGGATTATTTTGAGGATTGTGTCCGGCAGGTCAACAATCCCAAGCTGGTGAGCAACTGGGTGATGGGCTCTTTGCTGGGGCTTTTAAACGCTGAGGGCAAAACCATCGAACAATCCCCGGTGTCCGCCGCAGCCTTGGCCGAACTCCTGACCCTCATGGAAACCGGTGTGATCAGCGGCAAAATCGCCAAAACCGTGTTTGACGAAATGGTGGCGTCCGGCAAATCCCCCAAGGTGATTGTGGAGGAAAAGGGTCTGGTCCAGGTCACGGATACGTCCGAAATCTCCGCAGTGGTGGACCGGGTGATTGCCGCCAGCCCCAATGAGGTGGAAAAATTCAAGGCCGGCAACACCAAACTTATGGGGTTTTTCGTGGGGCAGGTGATGAAGGAGACCAAAGGCAAGGCCAATCCCGAGATCGTGAACCGGCTGTTGAAGGAAAAGTTGGGGTGAAACTCTTTCTGAGCGGAGGAGCGGCATTTTTAATGATATGCCCGTAAGAAGAGTACGCCAAGTAAGCAAAAAGTGGGAGTTTAAAATGCCTGAAGTCTTATTGAAAGAACCGCTGAATCTTCTGTCACGGGCCGATGCTTCGAGGAAAATTGCAAATGGCAAGCTGAAGGTGGAAACCAAAAGCGCATTCGGTCAATACATGACACCTGCGTCAGTCGCTTCGTTTATGGCGTCATTGTTTCCTGCTATATTAGATAAAAATATCAGATTGTTGGACCCAGGAGCAGGCGTTGGCAGTCTGACATCCGCCTTCATAGGGCATTTGTGTAAAACCCGATCCGACTGTCAAATTGATGTGGATGCCTATGAAATTGATCCCATCATGCGCTCATACCTGGAAAAAAATCTTGATTTATGTAAGGTAACCGCTGCCAAAAACGGCAGTTCCCTATCATGGCGGATAATCGGTGAAGATTTCATAGCGGAAGCCTCAAGAAAGGTCTCATCGGTTAATAGCCTGTGGCCTGAGGATATTAAGAAATTCACCCACTGCATAATGAACCCGCCATACAAAAAGATATCAAGTTTGTCTCGCCACCGTGTCTGGCTGCGCACCGCTGAAATCGAAACCGTCAATCTCTATTCGGCTTTTGTATCTTTATCCTTACTCCTTCTGGATGATGGCGGCTATCTGGTCGCAATCATTCCCAGAAGTTTTTGCAATGGTCCTTATTACCGTCCATTCAGGGAATTCATATTAAAACATTGCGCTGTGCGCCGGATTCATCTGTTTGGCTCCAGAAACAAGGCTTTCAAGGAAGACAAAGTGTTGCAGGAAAATATTATTGTAGTCCTTGAGAAGAGTGGTCAGCAGGATGCAGTTACGGTATCGACTTCAATGGATGACAGCTTTTCTGATATCTCGATTTCCCAGTACCACTTTAAACAGATTATCGGAGAAGAGGACAAAGAGCTTTTTATTCATATCCCGACATCGAAGGATGCTGATTTTTTAGATGACTCAGAAACTATCTGTAACTCCCTTTCCGATATCGGAGTGCAGGTTTCAACCGGGCCGGTTGTGGACTTCCGCATGAAAGAACATCTGCGAAATATGCCTGAAAGCGGAACGGTTCCGCTGCTCTATCCTTGTCATTTTAAAGGCCAATCCATTCAATGGCCGATAGAAGGCGGTAAAAAACCCAATGCGATTGTTTCTAACTGCGATACGAAGAAATGGCTCTACCCAAATGGGTTTTATACGGTGGTTCGCCGGTTTTCTTCAAAGGAAGAAAACCGAAGAATTGTTGCGAGTATTGTTGATCCCGTTGTTTTCAGTGAAGCTGAATATCTTGGTTTGGAAAATCACCTTAATGTTTTTCACAACAATAGAAAGCCGCTAACGGAAGCGCTTGCAAGAGGACTTGCGATTTTCCTCAACTCGACCGCTGTAGACAATAATTTCAGGCGTTTTAGCGGCCATACACAGGTTAATGCAACCGATTTGAAGCTCATGAAATATCCAAGCTGCAAGGCACTGATCGAACTTGGTAAATGGGCAATGATACACAGAGATGCTACTCAGGATATGATCGACGAAAAATTGGTGAGAATCTCAGGATGAACCAGACAAATAATCATAAGCACATCAGCGATGCGATAAATATCCTGGCTGCTCTTGGAATGCCTCGGGCCCAGCAAAACGAACGTTCCGCAATATGCCTTCTTGCGCTGCTGAATCTCACGCCGGACAAAGCGTGGAAGCAGGCTGAAAAACCATTGAGGGGAATAACACCCATAATGGATTGGGCACGGCGGCATTATGAGAAGGATTATGCGCCGAATACACGGGAAACCGTGAGGCGACAATCCATGCACCAATTTGTTGATGCTGGAATAGCGCTTTACAATCCGGATAAACCTGACCGCCCCGTGAACAGTCCGAAAGCTGTCTATCAAATTGAAGATACGGTTCTGAAACTGCTTCGCTCATTCGGCGCAGCCACATGGCATGACAACCTGACCTCCTACCTTGCGAAACGTGAGACGCTTGCAGCGCGTTATGCCATGGAACGTGACCAGAACAGAGTCCCTGTCAAAATAGCCAAGGGGAAAAAAATCACGCTCAGTCCCGGCGAACATAGCGAGTTGATACGCAACATCATCGAAGAATTTTGTCCTCGTTTTGTTCCCGGTGGCATACTGATTTATGCTGGAGACACAGGGGATAAATGGGGCTATTTTGACGCGCCGTTGCTCTCCGAACTTGGCGTCAGTGTCGATTTTCACGGAAAAATGCCGGATGTCCTTCTGTTTTGTCCGAAAAGAAACTGGTTGCTGCTGGTTGAATCTGTCACAAGTCACGGCCCCGTTGACGGCAAAAGACACGCTGAATTATCACAGCTTTTTGCAAACTCGAAGGCAGGCCTCGTTTATGTAACCGCCTTTCCGAACCGTTCACTTATGGGCCGGTATCTCGGGGAAATCGCTTGGGAAACAGAGGTCTGGGTGGCCGATTCCCCCTCCCATTTGATTCACTTTAATGGAGAACGATTTCTCGGCCCATATAAGAATGACTCATAAAACACCTCCGTCGCCCCAACCCAAACGATCCCAACCGCTACCTATGCAGCCATGTCAATCCCCTTTATAAGTTTGATTGACAAATTCACCGGATATCTATAATGAATTCGTTCTTTTAAAACATGGCCAAACAGGCATTCCGGACGAAGCAAGGATATAAAAACGGTGAATCGCATCAACCCATACCCAAAAACGGACCCAAAAACAGATCTGAAAATGGACGACAAGCAGGAAACCCTGGCAGCCATACGGGGGTGTCTTCCCATTCTGGAAAAGATTGCGGACCGGTCTGAGCTTCTGGCGCTTCTGCCGGAAGCCGAGCGGATCGCCCTGCTCACTGCGGCCGGAAAAATATCCCGGCCCGACCGGAAGGAGATTAAAAAGCGCAATAAGGATAAAAAGCGGCAAACCCGGTTGGTGATTGTGGAAAAAGAGCGGGGGCTACGGGCGGCAACAGGGATCCGAAGGGCCAGGGAAGCCGCGGTTTTTATCGCTCCCCGGCTGATTTCCTGGGCCGTGCCTGAATCTGAAAAAACGGCTGAAGGCGAACATACCGCAGACAGGCTGGAATCGCCGCGCAACTGCTATGTGTGCAAGGCCGAGTTTACGCAGCTCCATCGGTTTTACGACGCCATGTGCCCGGAATGCGCGGAATTCAATTATCAGAAACGCTTCCAGACCGCTTCCTTAAAAGGTCAGGTGGCTTTGATCACCGGCTCCCGCTTGAAAATAGGCTACCAGGCCACCCTGATGATGCTCCGGGCCGGGGCAACGGTGGTGGCCACCACCCGGTTCCCCAAGGATTCGGCCCTGCGGTTTTCAAAGGAGCCGGATTTTTCCGACTGGGGCCGCCGGCTCCAGATTTTCGGGCTGGATCTGCGCCACATTCCCAGCGTGGAGCTGTTTACCGATTATTTCAAGGATACCTACGGGCGTCTGGACATCCTCATCAACAATGCCGCCCAGACGGTCCGGCGGCCGCCCGGATTTTATGCTCATCTCATGGAGAATGAAACAAAGGCGGCGGCGGACTTGCCCACGGATGCCCAATCCCTTCTGGGGCAATACCAGGCTTGCATCTCCCGGCTGGAATACGGGCCGGCAGACGATGCGCGTATCGAGAATGTGGGCAGGGAAAAGGCCTTGCCCGTCACCTGGAACGGCACGGCCCCCGGTGTCGGTTTGCGCATGTCCGCCCATTTGTCTCAGATTCCCTATTCTTATGACCACTGCCTGGATGTGCCCGGCGATTTCCCCGCAGCAAAGCTCGATGCCGACCTCCAGCAGGTGGACCTTCGGAAAACCAATTCCTGGCGGCTGCGGCTGGGGGAGATCCAGACCTCGGAAATGCTGGAGATCCAGCTCGTCAATGCCGTGGCCCCTTTTGTTCTGTGCAACCGGCTGGCCAATCTGATGAAACAGGATTACACCGGGCAGAAACATATTGTGAATGTGTCCGCCATGGAGGGCAAATTCCTGCGGTTTAAGAAAGGCAGCCGCCATCCCCATACCAATATGGCCAAGGCCTCCCTGAACATGCTCACCCATACCGCAGCCGGGGATCTGGCCAAACACGGGATTTTCATGAATTCCGTTGACACCGGCTGGGTCACGGATGAGGACCCGGCCATTCTGGCCCGGCATAAACAGGAATGCCATGATTTCCAGCCGCCCTTGGATATTGTGGACGGGGCGGCAAGGGTCTGTGATCCGTTTTTTCACGGCATTCTGACGGGGAAACACTGGTGCGGCAAATTTTTAAAGGATTATTTCCCCATCGACTGGTAGCATCCGGCCTTTTTGAGGTTTTTGTAAATCCATAACCGCTTAATTTCTTTTAAATTTCAGCTATATGGTTGCCATCCAGCACCCTGCGCACCGTCTCGGCAAGCTTCTGAAGGATTAGCGGTTTCAGCAAAAAAGCAGTCACACCGATTTTCTCCGCCGCCTCATCCGATATTTTCCGGCTGTATCCGGAGCATAGAATCACGGGAATATCCGGCCTTATTTTGATGAGCTCGATCGCCAGTTTATCTCCGGTCATATGGGGCATGGTCATGTCCGTTATCACCAGGTCAAAGGCATCCGGCTTATTCCTGAAGAGTTCCAATGCCTCAATCCCGGACGTCCGGGTGGTGACACTATACCCAAGCTTCGTAAGCTGTTTGGATTGCATGTTCACAATGGCCGATTCATCGTCAATCAGGAGAATCCGCTCATGGCCGGTGGGCAGGGGTTCGGACACGGCGGGCGCAACCCCGGTCCGCTGTTTTAAAATGGGCAGATACACGGTAAAGACCGATCCTTTTCCGGGAGCGCTCTCCACCGTAATTTCCCCGCCATGGCTTTTAACAATCCCCTGAATGACCGCAAGCCCCAAGCCGGTGCCTTCTCCGGGTTCTTTTGTGGTAAAATAGGGCTCAAAGATGGACGGCAAAATATCCGGCCCCATCCCGATTCCGGTGTCCGAGACGGCCAGCTTCAGGTAATGCCCTTGCTGAAGCTCCGGATATTGCTCTAAAAACTTGTCTTCCAGGAGGATATCGGACAATGCGATGGCCATGGTCCCGGAATCCGAATCCGCCATGGCATGGGCCGCATTGGTGCAGAGGTTCATGATAATCTGGTGGATCTGGGAAGGGTCCGCCATTGCCAGGGATTCGCTCCGGATATCCTGCCGGATGTCGATGGTGGAGGGCAGGGACGATCTGAGCAGTTTCAATGCTTCTTTCACGATAATGCTCACCTGGGTGGGTTTCAGCTCGTTGTCCGTTTGCCGGGCATACGCCAGAATCTGTTTGACCAGATCCCTGGCCCGTTTCGCCGCTTTGAAGACTTCATGTAAATTGTCCTCCACCAAAGAGCCTTTTCCGGCGTCATCCAGCGCCAGCTCCGTGTATCCGATGACCGCCGTCAGGATATTGTTAAAATCATGGGCAATACCCCCCGCCAGGGTGCCGACCGCTTCCATCTTCTGGGATTGCCGGAGCTGGTTTCCTATTTTGGTTTTCTCTTCTTCAGTCTGCCGGCGGATGAGGATGCCGGCCAGGGTATTGGAGATTGCCGTTAAAAATTCCTCTTCCCGCGTATCATGGGGGTGCCCTTCCTTCACATAAACGTTTAATACCCCGAGGGTGCGCCCGGCCGACAGGATGGGTAGACAGTAATGGCCGTGATCGGTCATCCCTTCAAAACGGACATCATGGCGCTCGTCTATCCGGGAGGCGAATACCGTTTCTTTCAAAAGGGCCGCCCGGCCGCAAAGGCAGGTGCCAATGGGAACCTTGGCGCACTTTTCCTGAAGCGGTTTTTCAAATCCGCGTTGTGCACGTAATATCAGCATGTTGGGATCATTATTGATGATAAATATGCCCCCCTTTGATTCAATGGTAAGCCATGGAATGGAAAGGATCAGATCCAGGGTTTGTCCGAGAAGCGCCTCAAGCGGTACGTTTTGAAGGGAAAGACTCAGCAGTTTGTTGATGGCGGACTGGGTGTCATGGCTTCGCCGGAGTTCCGCTTCCACCCGTTCCCGCCGGGAAATATCTCTCATGATTCCGGTAATTTCGTAGGAACTTCCGCGCCTGACGGCTGACAGGGAGAGTTCGACCGGCAATACGGTGCAGTCTTTTCTTAATCCTTCCACCACCATGACCCCGCCGGCTGTCTGGTGATGCCCTTGATTCAGAAACTGTCCGATATGTGCGTTGTATTTTTCTCTGAATGATTCCGGTATAATGATTTCAATGGGTTGGCCGAGCGCCTCGGTCTTCGTATAGCCGAACGTCTTTGCCGCCGCCGGGTTCCACAGGATGATTTCCCGGTTCGTGTTGATGACCACCACGGCGTCGTTCAATGATTCAATCAGTCCGCGGTATCGTTCCTCGTTTTCGGTCATGACGGCGATGGCCTGTTGACGCTCTTTCATTTCCGCTTGCAGTTTTTCACTGGTTTCCGTTAATTGTGCGGTTCGCTGGGCCACCTTTTTTTCCAGTTGCGCGTAGGCAAAATGCAATTCTTCTTCGGCGTCTTTGCGTTTACTGATATGGGCCATCATCGGCTTGAACAAAAAATAATACAGAGCCGGAAATCCAAATAAAGTCAAAAGGATGGCGTCGATGAAGATTCCTGCATAGGCGGGGAAATACGGCCCCAGGGTATGAAGGATCAGCATGATCAGGATTTCGGTGACAAAGAAAAAAAGCGTTGTGTAAATTAATAATTTTTTGGGTGATACAAAAGGGTAAGGAGTCATATGGTTTTTATTTCCTTTGATGGCATATACCGGTCGACGGAAAACCCGCTATCCGCAAGGAATACGGCGGTATTTGTATCTAACTGTTTAAACAATATATCCGAACTTAACAAGGATTTTGTTGGCCCATAACGTCTCTTCATCTTTTTATATTGCGGGCGGTAAGTCGGAATTCCGGATGCCGGCATCAAGGGATTATCAGGATGGATTCCCCATTGCTGTCAGGTTAAGGAAAACAATTTTTGTCCCAATGGGGCTGCGTCATAAAGCCCAGGGTTGCGGCGGCTGTAGGGGCGAAAAATTTTTCGCCCTTACCCTGGGGAAAATCGCCATACACGAACGTTAACCCCAACGGGGTTGCGTTAAATATGGAATAGAATTAACTGGTTGTGATGGGATGGCGCAACCCCGTTGGGGTTGGGGGTCGGGTGCGGTGTGGGTGTTCCCAGGGTAGCGGCGTTGCCGCAACCCTGGGCTATGAGACGGAATCCCGTTGGGATTCTATGGGATCCGGCATAATCTGACGGCCCGGTTGCGCTCGATTTTCGGCAAATGGTCATCTTTGATCACCAGCGGGTCAATATCACTGTCATTGGAGGGGGAGGCGGAAGCGTATGAGCCAAACAGGATAATTTCTTGAGGGGAATATCCAGCGACAATGGTTTTTACCACCTGATTGATTTGTTCCTGAGAAATCATTTTAAATTACCCTTTTTCAGGGTTTAGTCTATCCGAATTCGTCTAACGCCCCGCATCACCAGCCCGAAAAGCCGTCAGCCACTTTAATGATGCGAGAGCCTTAGTTTGCGTAACCTGCTAAAACCGATAGTTTTTCGCGTCTGGGTGCATGCGGTTGTTATGTCTTTTTATCATTTTTATTTTTATATCGAAATACTATTAATCTTAATATACTCCCAAAATATGAATATATAAAAAATGTTGATAATATGTACAACGGAAATTGATCGATATTTTTGCAATCAGAAAAATATACCATTGAAGAAAAAAATAACTGAAGTTTCCCCAAAAAGCGTCATGCCGCCATGCGTAGTAGTACGGCTATTAGAGAATTAACGACGGATTTTTGTGGTACTGGGAAAAGACTACTAAAATTATCGTCCAATGCCGCTTCCG
>JBAQUK010000096.1:0-45530 GCA_049297455.1 Desulfosalsimonadaceae bacterium
TCGCCGCCCTTTTAAAAAAAAAAAGCCTCTTTCTCAGAGGCTCATTTATTCTGGTAATCGCTTTAATCTGTCAACGGAATCTAAAAATCCACCGCCTGTTTTGGTTCATAGAATGTAAAGATTAACACGGAATCTCCGCTTTTGTGGACTACCCAAAGCCTTCGCACACTCGCCGCTACGCTCCAGGGCAGCGGACATAAGGTCGGGCATGTTACGGTTGGGGCTCTGCTTGCTGAACAAGGCTATAGCCTGCAAGGAAATAAAAAGACGCTTGAAGGAATATCTCATCCGGATCGAGATGCCCAATTTCAATTCATTTCCGAACGAGCCAAGTCCTGCATAGAGGATGGACAACCCGTAATCTCGGTGGACACAAAGAAAAAAGAGCTTGTTGGGCCTTATAAAAACGGAGGGAAGTCCTATCGGCCCAAGGGTGACCCTGTGAAGGTTAATGGTCATGACTTTATGAATAAAGCGCTTGGCAAAGTCGCCCCGTATGGTGTCTATGACCTGAAGCACAACGAGGCCTGGGTGAATGTCGGCACCGATCACGACACATCTGTTTTTGCTGTGGAAAGTATTCGTCGGTGGTGGTGTATGATGGGAAAGAAAAGGTATCCGGACGCAACGCGTCTGATGATCACAGCAGACAGTGGTGGGAGCAATGGCTCGCGAGTCAGGCTTTGGAAGGTGGAGTTGCAGAAGTTCGCGAACGAAACCGGATTGGAAATTCATGTCAGTCATTTCCCGCCGGGAACCAGCAAATGGAACAAGATAGAACATCGTCTATTCAGCGCCATCAGCCTGAACTGGCGAGGAAGACCGCTCGTCAACCATGAGGTGATTATCAACTTGATAGAGTCCACAACAACGCGGACCGGACTCAAGGTACAGGCATCTCTGGATACGAATCTGTATCTCAAGGGGATCAAGGTGACTGACGTCGAAATGAAGTCTCTGAGTTGTCACCCGGAATCTTTTCATGGTGAGTGGAATTACTCCATTAAAAAGTATAATTAATTTTTGAACGGTCTCTTAGTTAAAGTTAGGGGGGAGCATGTTCATTCCAGCCGATATACCGACGAGGAGTTGGACTGGGTTTCTTCATTGTCGCTGGTGTCCAAGTTTAATGAAGGATTTGAGGAAGATTTCAGGCTTAAATACAAATCGGCGAGATTTAACTGGAGTAACAGGATTAAGAATAATAACTCTGAAACCATGAAAATGTTGGATTTGTATTTCGATTTTTTGTACGATGTCATCACCATGGATGAACGTGTGTTGGAACCCAACAATTGATTCAGTATTCTATGAACACCATACCAATTAACAGTGGGGCGGGGAAAGAAGGGTTCGGCCTTAACTGGAAGCATCTGTGCGTCCAAGAAGAAACGAATTAACTTTTGAATTCAACCTATATCCCCGGCAACTCCCTGTCATTTTTTACTTTTCTTGGTGGGCAAGAAAAGTAACAAAAGAACCCAGCCCCGCGCTGCGGAAAACTCCCTGACCCAATGGTTTCCGCGGCGTGGGCAAAAACTCGCTTGATAAGATGGAATGCCGGGATTGGTTTTACCGATCCTGTTTATCGTCAACGACGGATTTTTTGACTTCTATCCGCTCAAACAGTTTGCCCCCGTGATCCACGGAACCCATCGGGTCAGGGCCGCATCGCAATGGGCAAAAACCCCTGCCGGAAGCGTGTGGCTTTTCTTTCATATCTGGCTGCATCGGTTACCTTATTTTTTTGACAATGAAAAAAAGAACATGTATTATTTGTACAAATTGAACATTTTATACATTTGGAGTTTCGCTGATGCTTAAAAAAATTACAACTGCTGATGCCAGAAAAAAGTTTGCGGAGATCGTCAATCAGGTCGCTTACGGAAGTGAATCCTTTGTTCTGACCCGGCGAGGGCAGGCGGTGGCGGCTATTGTGCCGATGAAAGAACTGGCGTTGCTTCAGGAAATTGAAGACAAGGTCGATATTGAAGACGCTTGGAAGACAAAAAATGAAACAGGTGCCCCCATCCCCTGGGAAGAGTTGAAAAAGGAACTGCAAGGGTGAAATATCGGGTTGAGGTGAAGCGGACTGCGGCCAAGGCGCTTGCAAAAATACCGAAGCCCGATCAAAATCGCATTATTGAAAAAATTGACGGTCTGGCTGAAAATGTTCCAAGTCCGAACACAACCAAAATGAAAGGGGACAATCCCTTTCATAAAGTTCGCGTCGGCGATTACCGCATTATTTATGAAATCCAGGACGATATTTTGGTGATTTTAATCCTCAAAATCGGTCACCGGAGAGACGTTTACAAAAACATATCCTGAAGATCATATTCACATCCCATACTCCGCCCGCTCGACCAGCTCCATCTGCATATCCCGGTTCAGGATTACGAAATAGGCGTTGTACCCGGAGATCCGAACCCGTCATTTCATCGGTCATCAACAAGCTTGAAACCGGCGGTTATATCGTGAAGGAAAAGGATGCGGGCGACGCCCGGTTCACGAACCTGACCCTGACGCCCAAGGCGGTTGCGCTCCGTCCCGTCCTGTTTGCGATATCGGAAAAGATGAATACGAAGATGTTTGAGGGGCTCAGCGAGGCAGAAAAAGGCATGCTGTTTGAGCTGCTCGGGAAAGTTTACAGGAACTTGTAACCGGATATTTTTTTATTCTATTGGTTTTGTACAAAACCAATAGGAAGGAGAATGCGAATGGAAAATGAAAAAAAAGTCATCGATGTCTGGATGCAGCATCCGAACCTGGAGTTTATCAACCACCCCATGTTTGAATTCTTACGGCGGTGGATGGGTATTGACAAGGTGACGGAGGAGATACCGGTGGAATTTACCCTGGCGGCCATGGACCAGGGCAATGTTTCCAAAGGACTGACCTGCGCCTGGTGGGGACCGCAGGGTCCGCTGATTTCAAACGATGAGGTGGCATTGATAGTTAACAAATACCCGGACCGGTTTGCGGGTATCGCCTCGGTCAATCTGTATAAACCGATGGAAGCCGTCAGGGAACTGAGGCGCTGCGTCAATGAACTGGGATTTAAAGGTGCAAGAATCGTTCAGTGGTTCTGGAACCTGCCGCCGACGGACCGGCGGTATTACCCTGTTTTCGTCGAATGCGTCCACCTCGGCGTGCCCGTCTGCCTTCAGGTGGGGCATACCGGCCCGCTTTGCCCCTCGGAACCCGGCCGGCCCATTCCCTATATCGACCAGATCGCCCTTGATTTTCCCGAACTGAAAATCGTCTGTGGCCATATCGGATATCCCTGGACAACGGAGATGATCGCCGTTGCCACCAAGCATCCGAACGTGTATATTGACCTCGGCCTATGTGGCCAAACGATATCCCGATGAACTGGTGCGGTATATGAAAACCAACGGCCGGAAAAAGGTGATGTTCGGAACCAACTATCCCATGATCACTGCGGAAACTTGCCTGAAAAGTCTGGGCACACTGGAGTTGGACAAGGAAGTGGAATCCAATTTTCTTTATGAAAATGCAAAGCGGGTCTTTAATATCGAATAATATATTGAATCCCCAATTGAACCGATTGACATATAAAGGAAGTCAAGAATGGCAAAACCTATTTATCTTGATTACAACGGCACCACGCCCCATGCCCCGGAAGTGATTGCCGCCATGCGGCCGTTTCTTGAAACCGAATTCGGCAATCCTTCCAGTTCCCACTGGTATGGCATCGCGCCCCGTCAGGCGGTGGAAAAGGCGCGGGCCCAGGTGGCGGGTCTGCTAAACTGCAAGCCGGATGAAATCCTGTTTACCAGCGGCGGCACCGAATCCAACAACCATGCCATAAAAAGCGTCGCCCGGCTGATGAAAAGCCGGGGCAGGCACATCATCACGTCCGAAATCGAACACCCGGCGGTGCTTAACGTCTGCCGGTTTTTAGAAAGCGAGGGGTTCCATACCACTTACCTTCCGGTGGACGACGCCGGAATGGTCCGGGTATCGGATGTGGAAACCGCCATTCGGCCGGACACCATTCTGATTACCATCATGCATGCCAACAATGAAACCGGCGTGATTCAGCCCATCGCGGAAATCGCGGACCTGGCGCTGAAGCATGATGTTCTGATGCACACGGACGCGGCCCAGTCGGTGGGGAAGATACCCACGGATGTCCAGGGTCTGAAGGTGTCCCTGTTGTCCGTCGCCGGGCACAAGGTCTATGCGCCCAAGGGGATCGGCGCCTTGTATATCCGGCAGCCGCTGAAACTGGAACCGTTTTGTCATGGGGCGGGCCAGGAATCGGGACTGCGGGCGGGCACGGAAAATGTCATGGGAATCGTCGGGCTGGGGGCGGCCTGTGAAGCCGCCGGGCAAAATTTGGAACAAAACCGGGCTCACATGCAGCGCCTCCGGGACCGTCTTCACGACGGCATCATCAGGAATATTGATGCGGTTCGCTTAAACGGGCACCCGGACCTGCGCCTGCCCAACACACTATATGTGTCGTTCTACGGCATGGAGGCCAACCGCCTGCTGGAGGAAATCGGCCTTGAAGTGGCGGCTTCCGCCGGCGCGGCATGCCATTCCGACACTGTGACGATTTCCCATGTATTGAAAGCCATGCGGGTTCCCGAAGACTGGGCCAAAGGCACCCTGCGGTTCAGTGTGGGGCGGATGACGACGGAAGATGAAATTGACCGGGCCATCGCGGTGATTGTCAAAGCGGTTCAAAAATTGAGAACCTGATCCGGACTTTTCAGGGGGTACGTTCATCCGTAAGTTCGTGGGGCGATTTAGCGGAGCGTAATCCATCAAAAAATCTGACCTCCCGGAAGCGCAACCAGCTCTTCAGTTGTGCCGGCGCGGAGCCGCTCACTTTTCCAGCACATCCACCCCCTTGACCCCGGTCAGGAGCCAGTCATCTTCCATTTTTTTCAGTTCGCATTCCAGTTCATGGGTTTCCTCAACCCGATCGCCGGTGCTGGTGGTTGCTTTTAAAATTCCCGTCAGGGTGACATGGGCCGCGCCTTCAGCCGGAAACTCGATCTGAAAATCATAAAATTTCAAGGATATATCCCGGTACTGGGATCTCGCATAAAGCACATGGGGGGAGATTTCACTACGGGCGAAGGTCTGATCGATATCGTAGGCGGGGATTTCAATCCGGACGGATTTGGCAAACAGGGATTCTATTTTCTGGGCCGCGGCTGCGGCCATGAGTTCGTGTTCGTCTCCTGATTTATCCATTTGTTTGGACAATGTGCTGAAACATTTTTTGATTTTAGCCGTATCGCTCTGAAAAAACAGAAAAAAAGCGATGATCGCGACGGCGGCCAGTCCCCCGGCTGCGAAAATTTGCTTTGATGTTACCATAATGGCGCTCCAATGATGCGGTTGTTAGGGGTTTGTCCGAAATCGTGGGTTTCCATGGGAACGTTGCGGTTGTCGCCCACCACGTACACATGGCCTTTTTTAACGGTCCGCGCGGGCAGGTCCCAGGAGAAACGGCTGGTGACATAGGGTTCGTGGATGATGTCGCCGTCAATCAGAACCTGCCCTTTTCGAAATTCAACCGTTTGCCCTTCGGTGGCGATGATCCGTTTCAGCAGCATGACGTGGCGGCCGGACAGCCGCATCGTCACCACGTCAAATGGCTTCGGTTGGCTGAGCAGATACCGCAGGGCGAAACAAAAATTAACATCCCCGTTTTGGTAGGTGGGGGCCATGCTGAGCCCGCTGATCCGAAACGGAATCAGGATGTATTTGAAGACGATAAAGGCAATGACGCCCACGACCACAATTCTGGCCATCAATTTCCGGTTCAGCTCCGGGAAAAAGAATTTTTTAATCGCGTTGTCCGGCATGGCATGATCCTGAAATTATTACTTTCATCATTCAGCACTCATCATTCATCACTTATTTTCAACCGTATCTCAAATTCCCTTGTTTCTTCCGCAACAGGCGGCTCTGCCCCGGATGCAAATGTCCGCTCGAAAAAAGTCAGCCGTCCCGACCGGTTCACCAGAATCACGGCGGATGACCGGGTGCCGTAGACGGGACTGACCACAAAAACGGAAGACAACACCCGCTCCCATTCCAGGCCCACGCCCGTATCCGGGAGTTCCGCATCCGGCGGCCGACTGGTGTCGGCCAGCAGGTTGAAAATCGGTTCCGGGTTGATGGGTTTTGGGTCGGCCAGGATTTTCCGGATGCCTTCCGTGGTTTTCCTGGTTTTCGGCCACGGGGTATCCATGAGATGGTTGCTGATGGCGTGAACGCCGGTTGGGATGTTTAATATCTCGTTTTTTTTATTGGAATACCACCACAACTCCGGCAACAATCGCATTTCCGAATCAAGGATATTCCCGACAACCAGGTTGAAGCCGTTATACGTTTTGCCGGAATCGGCAATCGATTTCAGATAGTCTTCCGGCGATGTATCGGATAACAGAAAATCGCTTACCAGAAGCCCCCGGGAAACCGCCCCCGGGTCCATGGCATTCGGCTCCCGGTAATTGGTGATGGCGGCAAACCGCCCGCCCGCCGTCACCCCCAGCCAGGTGCCGTGCCCTTGGAGATCCCGGCCCGCCAGCACATCCGCCATCCCATCCCCATGATCCTCCCAAAAGGACAGGGGCGCGGTGGGCCGATGGTAAAACTCATCCCGGTTGGCAGCAATGACCAGGGGATAAATCGGGTGGGTGCGGATGGCGATAACAATCAGGCACATAAAATTTTCCGTCAACTTCTATGTTGATGCGGTCCGGCCAATTGCCCGAACCGGGATTTGGCGTATCCAATTCATATTATAAAAATAATATCTTATCATATTTTATGGATTCACCTGTGAATATGGTTTGTTCTTGTTTTTTGTGCCGGGGTTTGTTACAAAATTCGTCTGTTTAAAATCAACAGGAACCGGTTGATCATCTTAAGTGGACAAATTCATTTTCATATACCTATCAGTTTATTTATCAGGGAGGGTTCTCATATGCAAGAGGCAGTCATTGTCAGCGGCGCCAGAACGCCGGTCGGGTCATTCGGCGGGGTGTTAAAAAGTGTGTCGGCGGTTGAGCTGGGTTCATTGGCCATTCATGAAGCATTAAAGCGTGCCGGGTTGCGGCCGGTCCTTAGCGATGAAATGAAGGCGGTATGCCCGGACAGGCTCAAGGATCAGGGCCCCATTGATCTTGAAAGCAAGCTCAAGGAGTGGGACGCCAAAGCTTCTCCGGTGGTGGTGGATGAAGTGATTATGGGCAATGTGCTGACAGCGGGCCAGGGCCAGAATCCGGCCCGGCAGGCCATGATCCGGGCCGGAATTCCCAAGGAAACCCCGGCGTTTACCATTAATAAAGTCTGCGCTTCCGGCCTCAAAGCCATTGCTCTGGCCGCGTCGTCCATCATGTGCGGCGAAGCGGAGGTGGTGATCGCCGGCGGGCAGGAAAACATGAGTCTTGCGCCCATGGCCCTTCCCAAAGCCCGGTGGGGTCACCGCATGGAAGTCACCGGCAAAGGCGAAATCCTTGACTTAATGGTGTTTGACGGCCTGTATGAAATTTTTTACGGGTATCACATGGGACTCACCGCTGAAAACATCGTTGAAAAATACGGCATCACCCGGCAGGAACAGGATGAACTGTCCGTACTGAGCCATGCCAGGGCATTGGCCGCCATCAAGGACGGCACGTTTGCCCGGGAGATCGTCCCGGTGGTGATTCGCGGCCCCAAAGGCGATGTGGTGGTGGATACGGATGAGCGGCCCATGGAAACCAGCATGGAAAAAATGGCCAAATTAAAACCGGTGTTCAAAAAGGACGGCAGCGTAACGGCCGGAAATGCATCCGGCATCAATGACGGGGCCGCTGCAGTGGTGGTTATGAGCGCCGCCAAAGCCAAGGCTTTAGGGCTCACCCCGCTGGCCACCATCAAAGCGTTTGCCGGCGGCGGCATGGACCCGGCCTATATGGGCCTCGGTCCGATCCCGGCCATTCGCAAGGTCTTGAAGAAAACCGGCATGAATATCAATGATATCGATGTGATCGAACTTAACGAAGCCTTTGCGGCCCAGGCCATTGCCTGCATGAAGGAACTGGGGATTCCGGTGGACAAACCCAACCAGTTGGGCTCCGGCATCTCCCTTGGCCATCCCATCGGATGCACCGGCGCGCGTCAGATGGTGACCTGTCTGAACCTGATGAAAACCAGAGGACTCAAAACCGGCCTGATTTCCATGTGTATCGGCGGCGGCATGGGGCTTGCCATGATCATCGAAGCATAGATCAGGTGGATAGCCTGAAGGCTGTTGGGCTATAGGCGTGTTTGATCATAAAATACAACGTGTTTGAATCGTCGGCATGCCTGCCGTAATGAATTACAAAACAGGCGGCAATAAAGGTAAAAGCTAACAGCCTACAGCCTAAACAACCTGATTAACTGCAAAATAATATGGAAGGAACTGGTTATGGACATGTCTGTCATCAGCAGAAAACTGGGCACCATGGTGCTCATGGGCGTACCGGCCATCATCGGCGGGGGCCTTGTCTATTATGCGTTTGGAAATTACACGGCGCTCATCGTTTATGAAATTTTGCTGGGATTTACGGCTCTGGGTTTTATCAGCAAATAAACGCCGGGTGGTTTTACAAAACCGGATGAACGGGTTCGCCGCGTTACCGGATAATCGTTTGATGGCGGAAGAAGTGTTCGTTTTGAAGGGTAGTTGGAGCAGGAGAAGGTATGAGTGAGATTGAAGAAGTAAAAGAATCCATCAGTATCGAAAAAGAGATGAAACAGTCGTATCTGGATTACGCCATGAGCGTCATCATCGGACGTGCGCTGCCGGATGTGCGGGACGGCCTGAAACCCGTTCATCGCCGGATTCTGTTTGCCATGTCTGAGCTGAATAACGACTGGAACAAGCCGTACAAGAAATCCGCCAGAATCGTCGGCGATGTCATCGGTAAATACCATCCCCACGGCGACTCGGCGGTCTATGACGCCCTGGTCCGGATGGCCCAGACATTTTCGCTGCGGTATCCCATGGTCAATGGCCAGGGGAACTTCGGATCGGTGGACGGCGATCCCCCGGCCGCCATGCGGTACACGGAAGTCCGGATGATGCGTCTGGCCCATGAAATGCTGGCGGACATCGATAAGGAAACGGTGGAATTCACCGTCAACTACGACGAGACCCTCAAAGAACCGGAGGTGATGCCGTCCAAGCTGCCTTCGCTCCTGCTCAACGGCTCCTCCGGCATCGCGGTGGGCATGGCCACCAATATTCCGCCCCACAACCTGTCGGAATTGATTGACGCCATTAAGGCCCTGATCGATAACCCGGAAATCACGGTTGAGGAGTTGATGGAACATCTTCCGGGCCCTGATTTCCCGACGGGCGGCATTATTTACGGCAACCAGGGCATCATCGACGCCTACAAGACCGGCCGGGGAAAGGTCAGGATTCGCTCTACTGTTGATGTCGAGCAGGATGTGAAGAACAAATCAGAGAACATCATCGTCCGGGAAATTCCCTATCAGGTCAACAAAGCCACCCTGGTCCAGAAGATTGCGGAGCTGGTCAAGGAAAAACAGCTCGAAGGGGTCCGGTATGTCCGGGATGAATCGGATAAGGAAGGCATCCGCATCGCCATCGCCCTGAAAAAAGACCAGATACCCGATGTGATCTTAAATCAGCTCTATAAGCACACGGCCCTTGAAAGCACGTTTGGCATCATCTTTCTGGCGGTGGTCAAAAAACAGCCCCAGATCATGAGTTTAAAGGAGATTCTGGAGCATTTCGTCATCCACCGGAAAGAAATCATTATCCGGCGGACCCGCTTTGATCTGCGGAAAGCCGAAGCTCGCGCCCATATTCTGGAAGGGCTGATTGTGGCCCTGGACAACCTGGATGAAGTGGTGAGCCTGATCCGTGCTTCCAAGTCCCCGGTGGAAGCCAAAGAAGGCTTGATGCAGCGGTTCGCCTTAAGTGAAATTCAGGCCCAGGCCATTCTGGATATGCGGTTGCAGCGCCTGACCGGTCTGGAACGGGATAAAATCAAAACCGAACATGTGGAGATTCTCAAAGACATCGCCCGGTTCCAGGAGATTCTGTCCAGCGAGCGCATCGTGCTGGGTATCATCAAAGATGAACTCACGGAAATGAAGGATACCTTCGGCGACGCCCGGCGGTCCCGGATTATTGCGGAGTCAAAAGAGATCAGCATTGAGGACATGATCGCCGAGGAAGACATGGTGGTCACGATCTCAAACAGCGGCTACATCAAGCGCAACCCCATCACCATGTACCAGCAGCAGCACCGCGGCGGCAAGGGCAAAACCGGCATGGGCACCAAGGAAGAGGATTTCGTGGAGCATTTGTTCGTCGCTTCCACCCATCACACCTTTTTGTTTTTCACCAACCTGGGGAGGGTGTACTGGCTGAAAGTGTATGAAATCCCCCAGAGCAGCCGGACCAGCCGCGGCAAGGCCATCGTGAACCTGCTCAATTTCGGGCCGGATGAGCGGCTGGCGACGGTGATGGCAGTGCCGGAGTTCGCCCCCGGCGGGTACGTCATCACCGCCACCCGGGAGGGAATGGTGAAAAAAACGGATATCATGTCCTACAGCCGCCCCCGTGCCGGCGGCATCATTGCCGTGAACCTCAAGGAAAATGATGAACTGATTGCGGCGCGCATCACGGACGGCACCCAGAATGTGTTTTTATGCTCATCCATGGGTAAATCCATCCGGTTCCACGAATCCGATGTCCGCCCCACCGGGCGCAGCGCCAGCGGCGTACGGGGAATGCGGATCGGCGAAGACGATCATCTGGTGGGCATGGAGGTGCTGTCTCACGGCCAGACCCTGTTTACCGCAACGGAAAACGGGTACGGAAAACGCACCTTAATTGATGAATATCCGGTGCAAAATCGTGGCGGCAAGGGCGTGATCACCATTAAAACCAGCGAGCGAAACGGCCGGGTCCTGACCATCCTGGTGGTGAGTGAGGAAGATGAAGTGATGCTCATCACCGATATCGGGAAAATTATCCGGTTGCAGATCGCCGGTATCTCGGTGATCAGCCGGAACACTCAGGGCGTGAGATTGATGGTCATGGAGCCGGAGGAACGGCTGGTGGGCGCAGCCCGTCTGGCGGAGAAAGACGAAGACGCGGACGCGGAGTGAAACGTTTGAGTAAGAAGGACGGAATAAGATGGATGTTGTTTCCGCAAAAATAGGGGTGGTGGGCGCCGGAAGCTGGGGAACGGCCCTGGCCAGCATGCTGGGCATGAAGGGGTATTTGGTGGATTTGTGGGCGTATGAGCCGGAAGTCCGGGACAGCATTGCCCAAACCCATGAAAACAAACTGTTTCTGCCGGGGGTTCAGCTCTCGGAAAATATTTCCCCATCCACGGATCTGGAAAAAGTGACGGCGGACAAGGATCTGGTGGTGGTGGTGGTGCCGTCCCATGTGATGCGGGAGACCGCCGCCCGTTTCGCCGGGTTTTTATCAGGCCGGCCGGTCATTGTTTCCGCATCCAAAGGCATTGAAAATAAAACCCATTTGACCATGACCGGTGTTTTGGAACAAACCCTTCCGGAAGCCGTGAAACAACGTCTGGCTGCGTTATCCGGTCCCAGTTTCGGCCGGGAAGTTGCGCAAAAAGTGCCGACTGCGGTTACTGTTGCCTCTCATAATCCGGGAATCGCAACCTTTGTCCAGAATGTGTTTTCCACCCCGTTTTTCCGGGTCTACACCAATGACGATGTCATGGGGGTGGAACTGGGGGGCGCGGTTAAAAACGTCATTGCCATCGCATCGGGGATTATTGACGGCATGGGGCTCGGGCTGAACACCCGTGCGGCGTTGATTACCAGGGGACTAACGGAAATGCGCCGTCTGGGGATTCGACTCGGGGCCAATCCTCATACGTTTTCCGGGCTTTCCGGCATGGGGGATCTGGTGCTGACGTGCACGGGAAGTCTCAGCCGGAACCATACGGTGGGCAAACTCATCGGTGAGGGCAAAAAATTAGACGATATCCTCGGGCAAATGAAAATGGTGGCCGAAGGGGTCAAAACCGCCAAATCGGTGCGCAATCTTTCCCTGCGGGTCCATGTGGACATGCCCATTGTCCATGCCGTATACGGCGTGCTTTACGAGGATCTGTCACCCGGACAGGCGGTGCATCAGTTGATGACCCGGGATCTGAAAGACGAACTGGACGATATCCGATAGATGATTGCATATTTATGAGATGGCCACATTCATATGGCGGACACCACGGAAAAACATAAGGGCGAGGGCCACCGGCAGCGGCTGCGGGACAAATTTATGGACGCCGGTCTTGCCGGATTCCATGATTATGAAGTGGTGGAACTGCTTCTGACCCTTGCAACCCCCCGAAAAGACTGCAAGGACGCCGCCAAGGCGGCCCTTGAAAAATTCGGAACCTTCCAGGGGGTGGTGGAGGCGTCGGTGGCTGATTTGTGCGCGGTACAGGGAATAGGGCCCGGCAATGCGTTCGGCATACGCCTGATTCAGGCGGTTGCCGACCGGTATCTGGAAAAGAAGGTGATCATGACGGACCCCTTGAGCAATTCCAAGGCCCTGTTTGATTATTTGTACCTCACCATAGGGGGGAAGGACCGGGAAAGTTTTAAGGCCCTTTTTCTGGACGCGAAAAACAGGGTCACGGCAACGGAAACCCTGTTTACGGGGACACTGACCGCCAGTTCGGTGTATCCCCGGGAAGTGGTTCGTGCGGCCCTTGACCGGGGGGCGGCGGCGGTGATTTTTGCCCATAACCACCCCTCCGGTGATCCGGAGCCGTCCCCGGCGGATTTCTCCATCACCCGCCAACTGGTCTTTGCCTGCCGGACCATGGGCATCACGGTCCATGAGCATGTCATTATCGGCAACAACCGGTATTACAGCTTTGCTGATCAGGGCCATATTGCCCAGATGAATAGCGAATTTCAGAAAAAAACCTGAGAGCCTGTTTGATAAGTCCGTCTGAGTCCCGCTAACGGCGTTGGAAAGCGGCGAAAACTGCTCACATAAACAACTATGCTCCGCATTTTCGCCGCTTTCCGCCTTGTTATCGGGCCTGATCCAGACTTATCAAACAGGCTCTGAGAGGGGAGATGAGATCAGCATGGAACCAGACGAAAATAAACCTGAGTGCTTTGGGGTGATGGATAATGTGTTTCCCATGACCGGAGACGGCCTGCGCCATTCCCCCCCATCGTGCATGGCGTGCGCCTGTAAAACCGAATGCCTGGGAACGGCCATCCGCCGGCCCGCCGGCCTGGAGATCCAGGAGGAGCTGGTGGACCGGGCCTACGAATCCAGAACCATCAGCTTTATGGAGCGGTGGTCCAAGAAAAAATATCTGGATAAAATCAAAAAAGAAAAGAGCGGTTCATCATAGGGGAGAACTATTCATGCGATCAATCAAAGATCTTGATGTTTCAGGAAAAAAAGTACTGGTACGGGTCGATTTCAATGTACCGTTCGATGAAAACGGCAATATCACGGACGACATCCGCATCCGGGAAGTGCTGCCCACGTTGCGGCATGTGCTGGACAAGGGTGGGATTCTCATTCTCATGTCACACCTGGGACGGCCCAAGGGGAAAAAGAATCCGGAGTTCACCCTTGCGCCGGTAGCGGCCTATCTGGAAGCTATTTTTAAGGACCAAGTGAAAATGGCGCCGGACTGTATCGGTCCGGAAGTCAGGAAGATGGTGGACGCCCTCCGGCCCGGCGGCATTCTGCTCCTGGAAAACCTCCGGTTTTATCCTGAGGAAGAGAAAAATGATGATGCCTTCGCCCGGGAACTGGCGTCTCTGTGTGATATTTATGTGAATAATGCATTCGCCGTTTCCCACCGGGCCCATGCGTCCGTCGCGGCCATCACGAAATACGCCCCGCAGTCGGTGGCCGGGTTTCTGCTCATCACCGAGCTGGACTATTTTCACGCGGCCATGGAAAATCCCCGGCGTCCCCTGGCGGCGGTCGTGGGCGGGGCCAAGGTATCCAGCAAGCTGGGGGCCTTAAAAAACATGCTGAACCGGGTCGATAAGCTGATTATCGGCGGGGCCATGGCCAATACTTTCCTGAAAAGTCAGGGTGTTGCGGTGGGGAAATCCCTGGTGGAAGAGGAACTGATCCCGGAAGCTGTTGAGATTCTGCGCCAGGCCGCTCAAAAGGGCGTGAAGGTTTATCTGCCGGTGGATGTGGTGGTGGCTGCCCGAATCGACGCCAAAGCCGAGTCTAAAATCGTCCCCGTTCAGGAAATTCCTGAAAACTGGATCGCCCTGGATATCGGTCCGGCATCGTCGCGCCTGTTTGCGGAAGCCCTGGATGATGCGAAAACCATTGTCTGGAACGGGCCGATGGGCATGTTTGAAATGGACGCCTTCAGCCAGGGAACGGTTTCCATGGTGCACAGCATCGGAAACGCCCATGCCCTCACCATTGTCGGCGGCGGGGATACGGATGTCGCCGTGCATTCCACGGGCCAGAGTGACCGGTTTTCCTATATTTCAACCGGCGGCGGGGCGTTTTTGCATCTCATGGAAGGGAAAATCCTGCCGGGTGCGGCGGCATTGGACAATGTAAAATAGCAGGTTCCGATTAAACATTTTGTCGCTAAATATAGATTTCTGATACTGCTGGCGGCTGGGGTGGTGGTCGCGTGGGTGGTGTTTAAAGACCCGCTCGTTGACTGGTATGACCGGCTGACGGACAGGGAAGGCATTAAAGCCTATATCCAGTCCTGGGGAGCTGCCGCGCCCCTGGTGTTTATCGCCATCCAGATCGGTCAGGTGATTTTCGCCCCGGTTCCCGGTGAGCTCAGCGGGTTTGTAGGCGGATATGTTTTCGGCGCCACAAAAGGGTTTATTTACTCCAGCATCGGTCTTGCAGCGGGTTCCGCCGTTAATTTCGGGATCGGCCATGCCCTGGGGTTCCGTTACATCAGAAAAATCATCCCCCAAAAGAACCTGGAAAAATTTGACCGGTTTATCACCCACCAGGGGGTGATTGTGCTGCTTAGCATGTTTCTGTTCCCCGGTTTTCCCAAAGATTATCTCTGCATTTTTCTGGGAGCCACGGCCTTGCCGTTTAAAATGTTTATTTTGATGGCCGGGTTCGGCCGGATGCCCGGAACCCTGATGCTCAGCGTGCAGGGAGAATTTCTGCTGGAAAGAAGATACGGCCTTCTGGCCGGTGTGTTATTGATCAGCCTGATGGTTGTACTGATGGCCCTCAGATATCGGCAGGTGTTATACCGGTGGGCGGAGGTAAATAATAAAAGATAGTCAATGATATCATTTGACTACCCTTCGTCATGAAGCTATAGTCCTATCATTTGCCGGTGTTGCCGGGTTCATGAATTTTTCATCAATTGACGGGGGCTGCCATTGTACTGGAAAATCAGAGACCAATTAAGTCTTTCCGAACGGTTAAGGCGTTCGTATTACTTGCTGCTGCGGGATGAAATCAGTGAATTCCTCCTGGAAAAAGCGTTGACCCAGTCATACCATAATTTTGCCGCCCGGAAGATCCCATACCCGTTTGTGGAACGCCGTGAACTTAAACCCCGGGCCCGTATTCCCAAGCAGGAATATGAATGTCAGAATTCATTTCTGGTGATTTTTCTGGAAGACATCATTCCGCCGGAACATAAAAAATATATCCGTTTTTTTGATTCCAACCGGACCACCAAGACCAACCTGTTAAAATCCAAAACCCTTCCCCTGGATTCCAGTTTTGACAGGACCCAGAAATATCTGGATTCCGTCCATTTTATGGATGTGTTCGAAGAGCTGCTGCCTGTGGATTATGCATTGCTGATTCAGCGGGACCCTTCCCTGCAGCCGGGGCATGACCGTTACAGTATCTCCCATTTTCATGTCCGGATCGACTGGCCCATCACGGAGGCAGCCGAAGATATGGCCCGGGATTTGCGCTATATTTCCAAAGACCTGTATGAAAAGGGGGAGAAGTATGCGGAAGATGTCCAGAGAAAATTCTTTGAGTATTACAGCCTGCCGGAAATGGTGGGGGGGCGCCGGACCGCTGCGGTGGTGGCCGCGCAATATTTAAAAAGAATTCCATGTATTTCGAGCGTTTACGTGGCCAGCAGCGAGTCCAGGGCCCTCATCCGGTCAACGGAACACGGGGTGTCCAAATCCGTTCTCATCAAACTTACCGAAACGGAAATGGCCCATATCGCGGAATCCCGCAATATGCCGGTGTCGAGATTGAAAAAGAATTACATGATCGCGGGTGAAGGCAAAAGCGGGGTGTTTATTTTTAATGCCACCTATGCGCGCACTTCCCACGCCTCGCCCCCGGAAAGCGGAAAATTGCGGGAGATCGTTCCGGAGCCATACTGGCTGACGGTGAATTACCAGCAGATCCTGCCCAGAACGGGTGCGTGGGATTCACCGCCGATTTCCTGTAATTTGATTTATGCCTGATTTCAAACTGAGGATTGGGTGGAACGGGTTATTTTATAAAAACAAGCCGCATCCGCCCAGTCTTCAGTTCTTGTCTCTTGCCGGATAAGGATTTATTTTTATTCTCTTGAACTGAATTCCGGGATTTTCATTGCATCACATCCCATACTCCGCCCGTTCAATCAGTTCCATCTGCATGTCCCGGTTCAGGGTCACGAAATAGGCGTTATATCCGGATATCCGCACCAGCAGGTTCCGGTAGTTTTCCGGGTGGGCCATGGCGTCCTTTAACGTTTCCGAAGTCACCACATTGAGCTGCATCTGCATGCCGCCCAGGTCAAAATAGGTTTTCACGTAAGCGAACATGTCGGCCACGGTTTTTTCCCGTGTGTCCCCCCCACCCGGCACCACTTTCACGTTAAATGCCATATTGTTGTTGATGTTTTTCGGGTCGAGGCTCGCCACGTCCCGGATATTGTCCAGCAGGTTTTTCGAGGCATTGGGTTCCGGGGTCAGGCCCGGCGTAAACGCCTTGCCCCGCAGCCGGCCCGACGGCAGTGCGCCGGTGAACGTGCCGTAGGCCACGTGGTTCGACATGGACCAGAACCCCACCGTGTATTTGCCGCCGCGATAGTGGGGCTTGCCGCCGTAATAATCATGGGCGAACTTCGCAATTTTATCGGCCATTTCAACGGCTTCCTTTGATCCTGAACCGAAGAGCGGCACTTTTTTCGTGGCTTGTGCGTGAAGGGCCGGGTCATGTTCAAAATTTTCATCCACCGCTTTTTTAAGGGCCGGGAGCGTGGTTTTTTTCTCTTCATAAACCAGCTTTTTGATCACCATCAGCGAATCCGTGACATCGGCCAGGCCGATCAGGGCGGACCCGGAGCTGTTGTATAACGCCCCGCCTTTGGTGACATCCCGGCCGGATGCAATGCACCCGCCGATGAGCGAGGAGAGCAGGGCCGTGGGCCGCAAGGTCTGGTGGGCTTTTGCCAGCATATCGTTGTATTCAATAGACTGGTCGATGATGAAGGCGAACTGGGTGGTGAAGGCGTTAAAAAAATCGTCGAACGTGGGAAACGGGTCGTTTGTTACGCTGCCGGTGTCAATATGTCCGGTATCAATTTTGCCTGTATCCGGCCCGAATTTCCATCCCAGCAGGGGGTGGACCCCATTGTTCATGGCCATTTCCAGGGCCGCCACCATGTTCATCATCTGAAAATTGGTGTGCCCGATGTGCTTGCCGGAAAGGGTGGGTTCCACGCACCCGGTGGCCGACCAGTTGCGCAAGTCTTCCACCGGATAGTTGAATTCCTCCAGAGACGCCATCACCGCATGGTCATTGTGCAGGGAAGGGGTGGCGGCGGTGATGAGGTTGACTTCGCACAAGCGCTTTAAATAGGTGTCGCTGTTTTTTCCCGGATGAAACCGGGCGTTGACGTTCGGGTCCCGGATGCTGAGCATTTCCGTAACTTTGAGGAAAATATAGGTCATATCGCAGACCCCGTCCTCACCTTCCGGGGTCACGCCGCCCAGGGTAATGGCCTGGTCCGAGGAACTGCCGCCGAACACCCAGTTGGCAATGTCCGGGGTCAGGGGCAGGTGGTCGGTGCAGCGCATGTAAAAGCAACCGATGAGTTCCACGGCGTGTTTGATGTAATCCTGTTTTTCGGCGTCCGTGGTGAGCTTTTCCATGTCCGCCGCAAAATAGGGCTGGAGCCACTGGTCTAGTCTCCCTAAGGACAGCCCCGCGTTGGTGCTTTCCATGTGGAGCCCCACCCAGGCGATCCAGACACTGTTGACCGCCTCGTCCAGAGTCCGGGCCGGGTGTTCCGGCACCTGGCCGCAGATGGCGGAAAGTTTTTCCAGCTCAGCCCGTCGGACAGGATCTGTTTCGGATGCCGCGGACTGCGCCGCATGCCGGGCCAGGTTTTTCCCATACGCGGTCAGTCCTTCCAGGCAAAGGATCATAGCTGTAAGGGTGGCGTGTTCATCGGTATTGCCGGGAACCGATGTCATTTTTTCTTTTATTTCGCTGATAATGCCGCTCGTGCCCAGCCGCAGGAGTTTCGGAAAATCCGGAATGGTGTGGGAGATGGTCACGGTTTTCCACGTGAAATAAATGGCGAACCGCTCGTCAATCTGCTGGCACAGGGGGTTGTGGTATTTTTCCCGTACCCATTCCTTGAAATTCCGGTTTGCCCAGTACGGGAACACCTCATGGTGAAGAATGTCAAGGGTTTCCGGTGACACGTCACAGGGGTTCAGGGTCCGGTGCGGCACGGTGAGCAGTTCCCCCCAGATCATGGTGCCGTGGCCTTCGGGATAAACCACCGCGCCGATATCTTTGGTGGTGGTGGTGCCGGCGATCAGGTCATTTTTCCGGATCAGGGGTTTCCGGTTTTCCATCAAGTGTTTATATGCATGGGCTTTCCGTAAAGTCGGGTGCCAGGGCTTGCCGCTATTATCGGTATCAAAACCGTTTTTTTTGTGCCAGTCCGTGACCAGCTTGGGCAGTTCCGGGCAGATTTCCGGGCGTATGGTGAAATGATCGTCTAAAAATTGTTTCACTCTTGGGAAATCATCCAAACTGTAGCCTGAAAGATACGGGTCTTTCAGAAACAGGACGTTCGGGTCGCGGGTATCGCATGCCATACGGTAGGCGAACCGTTTGGTTAAGTCATCGCTTAAGTTTTTTTGGGCTTTGGGCGATGTTTTCAGGAGTGCTTTTTTAGAAATAGTGCGTTCTTTTTCCATGAGCTTTTTCTGTTTGCCGTGCAGGAGCAGGGACAGGAAAAAGAAAAACAGGTTAAGGAAAGAAGCGTTGCCGGTGGGCGTAACCTGACCCTTCAGCACCATGAAAATCTGCTCCGTGGGGGTTGCGCCCAGCAGTTTTACCACCGCACGTTCCGAGTTAAAAGTCAGAAGGGTGTCCGGGTTTTCCGGAAGCGTTCCTGCAACAAAGACCTTGCCGTTTTTAAACGTCACCGCAGCATGAACGGACCCGGAACCGGTTTTAAAACCGATGGTGAAATCAATCCATCCCAGATCGCTTTTCAAGTATTTTTTAAGCCCCGGACGAAGGTTAAAATTCGCCGCAAATACCCGCAACAGGGTATTTAATAAGATATTGGTGGGGGAAAATCCGGGTTTTGCCGTTGATGCCGGTTGAAAGAAAAACATGGCGGTCTCCTTATTTTGTGTTTACCCATTCCGCAATGGACTTCATGGCTTCCGGATATGAAATTTTGGTCCGCCAGCCCAGTTCTTTTTTCGCTTTGGCGGTATCCACATCATTGTCCCGCCCCATCACTGCGGCTGCCAGGCGCGTGACGGGCGGCCGGATGCCAAGGGGCGTACAAAGCATTTCCGCAATAGTCCCCACCCCCCACGCCACGAAAAACGGGACGCTGCCGAAGGGTTTTTTACCCGTGAGCCCAGATAAATCCGTGAGATACTGTTTCCAGGTCACGTCCCAGTCATCCCGCAATTGATAGGTCCGGCCGCAGGCGATCTCACTTGTTGCGGCTTTGATGATACCGTCCACCAGATTGTCCACATAGATGAGGCTTGCGCTGTGGCGCCCGCCGTCAATGAGCGGAACCGGGCCTTTGGCAAACTGCCGGAGCACCTCATCCACCCATACGCTTCTCGGGCCGATGACATTGGCCGGCCGGATGATGGTGCAGCCGCCTGGGAACCTGTCCTGAAACGTCCGGACCAGGATTTCCGCATCCAGTTTGGCGTCATTGTAAGGAACGCCGGATTTTTTCGGTGTATCGGTTTCCGTGAATCCTTTTAAATGTGCCCCCAGACCGCAGGCGGCAATGGAGCTGAGATAGACGAACCTGCCGGACTTTCCCGCGCATGCTTCCAGCATGTTTCGGGTGCCGTTGAAAATCGGCGCATAAAACTGCTCTTTGGAGCCGTAATCCAGAACCCGGGCCGCCAGGTGGAACACCGCATCCATGCCGTCGCCCACTCCTTTGAGCGTATCCGGCGCGGTGATGTTGCCCGTGACGGTTTCAGCCGCAAAGAGCCGTATAGGGTCCGTGCTTTCGCCTTCCAGGACCAGGGCCCGGACGTGCCAGCCATCATCACTCAAGTGTTTGCAGAGGCGCGCGCCGATAAATCCGGTGGCGCCGGTGACCAGGGCGTGTTTTTTCATTTGTCGCTCCTTTAAGTTTTTATCCCGTACGCGGAAAAAATCGCTACGCATGCCGCCAGTTCATCTTTGGACATCCAGGACGTCATCGCCGGATTCTGTTTTAATGTGTCGGGCAACCCGATCTTGGCGTTTTTATCATGCCACAGGGGATTATAGCCCAGCAGCCGGGCCTGCCGGACACCCTGGGCGTTTAAAAATCCGGCGATGGCCGTCAAGTTCTCTTTTGTCGCGGTCATACCCGGAATCAGGGGCGTGCGCGGCAGGAGTTCCAAACCGGTCCGGGATGTGATGGCGTTCAGCTTGACAAAATTTTCCAGGATCAGGTCGTTCCTCACCCCGCAAAACCGCTGGTGGGTGTCCGGATCATAAATTTTGATATCATAATAGATGGCGTCCGTGTACGGCAGGATTTTTTCCGAAAACGCCTTGAAATCAAACAGCCCGCAGGTTTCCAGAAGGGTGTGGATGCCCTCAATCTTTAAGCGCTGGAGAAGGGCTGATAAAAAATCCATATGAAGGGTGGGCTCGCCGCCGGATAGGGTGACCCCGCCCCCGGAATTTTTGTAAAACGGTTTGTCTTTCAAAACCGTCTCCGCAATGTCTTCAACCGTCATGGATTTTCCCACCATGGCAAGCGCGCCGGAGGGGCAACTCTCCACGCACGCGCCGCAGAGCGTGCAACGGTTCCGGTCGATAAAAAACGGCCATTTCCGGTCCAGGGCGTGTTCCGGACACACCCCGAGGCAGGTGTCGCATCCCACGCACTCATTCCGGTCAAAGGAAATCTCGGGGCCAGGTTTTTTGCTTTCCGGGTTGTGGCACCAGGCGCAGGACAGGGGGCATCCTTTAAAAAATACCACCGACCGGATACCCGGTCCGTCATCCAGGGAATTGCCTTTGATGTCAAGAATCAGGGGAGTGTGTTTCATTTAAATATTTCGATCCGCCTTGATGTTGAACGTCACGTTTAAAATGCGTCATGACTCGTTCCAGCAATTGTTCTTTTAATATTTTCGGGTTTTCGTGCATGTAATCCAGCAGGGTGTTGTTGAAACCTGCTACAAACCCGTGCATCTGGCTCCACACCTGGATCATGTGGAACCGGGCGTCTTTATCCGGCATGGCCGATCCGTTGGCTGCCGCCCGGATGGCTTGCATAAAGAGTTCCGAAACCCCGAGGGCTGTTTCCAGTTCGATTTTCGCCGCCGGTTCCATGGGGGTTCCGACATAATCTTTAAACTTGGGCACATGCCAGGTGAACATCAGGTTATAAATATTGGCATGTTCCAGTCCGAAGGTCAGGTATTCCCGGCCCAGGGCCTCCATGCGTTTAAACGGATCATCAATTGAAGAATAAACACGGATGAACCGGTCATAAAGCTGCTGAAATCCTTCCGTCAAAATCGCCAGATACAGCTCATCCTTGTTTTTATAATAATTATAAATGGTCTTTGCCGAAACCCCGAGCCTATCCCCCAGCTTTCGCATGGAAAATCCGTCAAAACCGTGGCGGGTCATCAGGGCGAGGGCTTCTTTCAGGATATCTTGTTTGGTTGCATCGATGGCTTCGGGACTGCGCTTGACTCGGGGCATGGCTGCTTCCTTTGTAAAGGATACTGCGTTACGGTAACGCTGTTGATTTTATAAGTCAAGGCTTCTTTTTTCCGATTTTATTTTTTCAAAAAAATATCTTGACATGGATGAAACAAAAGAACATATATGTGTACAAGTGTACGAACAATTGTTTTTACATTTAAAAAAACAATTAGCCAACCATTCGTTCTCAGAAACGAAGGTTGCAAAAAAACAATTATTATAAGGAGGCAAATCATGACACCGAAAGCCAATACAAATGTTGAAGCATTCAAAAGCAAAGGCCACGACTTTGACAGCGGCGCCGGCAAAGGGGTACAAATGAAAAAATTCAAGCCCTTCACCGACTTTGTGTTGAAAAACCTGGTCCGGCACAGCGCGATCATCAATCCGGAGGCCCTGCTTCCCACTGACGGCAAACCGGTGGTCGCGGTGGTTTCCCACGGCCCCGGCGCGGCCTGGATTCCCCTGGTGGCCCTGGTGGGGAAATTCTTCATCGACAACGGCTACGGCGACATCATCGGCGGCCTGTACCCGCACAAGGCCCTGTTCCTGATACCGGGCCTTAAGGATTTCTACCGGCAGGTGCTGGGAACCCCCACGGATGCCGACACCGTGGATGATATCGTTAATTTGTTGAAAAACAAGGAAATCGGACTGACCGGCACAGCGCCCGAGGGGGCCAACTGCCTGCTGTCTTTCAATGAATACGTGGCCCCGTTCCGGTCCAAAGGCATGATCGCCGCCGCCATTAAGGCGGACGCCAGCATCTGTCTCATGGCCCATCAAGGCGCGGAAACCTGGACTGTCCGTGTCAACCTGCCGTTCGGTCTGAGCATCCCCCGGACAAATGGTCTGCGGGGAATCAATATCACCCTGCCGCCCTATAAGAAAGTGGATCATTATCTGGTGATGTGCAGGCGGTATCAGCCGATGATTTCCTCAAAGGAGCTGGCCGGGCTGTCAAAATCCGAAATCCGCCAGCATCTGGCCATTGAAATCGAGGCCATCCGGAAGGAGTTAAACGAAATGACCGGCGAACTTGCAATCATGATGAATGAAAAAACCGGCCAAAAATCCGCTGAACGGACGCAATCCGCCCGGGCCCGGTGGATTCAGAAAAAGGTGATGATTCAGAACGCGCTGTTTCCGGATGACGATGCCTATCTGATGGCTTCGTAACTGGACAGGTTGTTTAGACTGTAGGCAGTTAGGCTGTAGGGCGGTCTGAATCAATCATTCTTAAAACAGGCCATTCCGCCTGCCCTATCAGCCTATAGCCTACAGCCTATTTACCTTAAAATAATAAAGGAGAACCGCCATGTACGCAACGATGACCAAGCCGATCGATATCGGACAAAATCTGTTCAACGGCGCCCTTATGGGCATCACCACTCCCTTGCGAAAACTGGTCTACAGTGACAGCCCGGAAACAAAGCTGGAAACAAATACGGAAATAAACAAGCTGATCGAAGGAGTCAACGGACTTATCAGCCACCGGACCGAAGAATGGTCCATCGCGCCCCAGAACAAGGAGATGATGGATCGCCAGATGATCGTTTGGGATTTTCTCCTGGACTATTATTTTCGTGCGGAAACGACCGGATGGCAACGCCTGCCGGATTCGGCATCCATGCTCATCGGCATTCATTCCGGAACCTGGCTGACCATGGATGCATGGACTTTTTGTTTTGAGTGGTATCGACATTTCAGAGGCAGCCGGGTTCTTCACGGAACGGCCCACGATGCGCTGATGGCCATGCCGGGCATTGGGACGTATTTTCGCAATCTCAGTGTGATTCCGGCCAAACGCGAATCCATCGGGGCCGCATTCTCCGCCGGACACGATGTGGTCATCTGGCCGGGGGGGGAAGTGGACGCCATGCGGTCCTGGAGTAAGCGAAATAAGGTAGTCCTGGGCGGCCGCAAAGGCTTTATCCGCCAGGCCATCCGCTCCGGCGTGCCGATTGTGCCGGTGGCCACCTGCGGTGGATCTGACACGGTGTTTGTGCTGTCCGAAGGCCGGAAACTGGCGAAAATGCTTCGTTTGAAAAAGCTGCTGCGAAGCGATATGGCCCCGCTGGTTTTGGGGTTTCCGTTCGGCCTGACCCTGGAGGCTTTTCCCATGCACATTCCGCTTCCGGCCAAAATCCGGTCCGAAATTCTCGATCCCGTGGATATCGACAATGATCCGGACCGGGCAGGCGACACCGTTTATGTGGACCGGAAATACAAGGAAATCGAAGACCGCATTCAGGAAGGGGTCAACCGTCTGGCGAAAAAACGGCGGGGATGGGTGTTCGGATAATTTTTTGCCGTAAATAGGCTTGAAATTATTTAAAATTTTGATAATAAAGAAACATCGTCCTCTTGAACGACAGGACATTTACAAAAGCTGAAACACCGGACCCTTCAGGGAGAAAACAGACCCATGGCTTCTCGCAATGAAGCAAAACAACAAAAAGAAAAAACCAGCCAGACCCTGATCGAATCGGCCCTGGAACTCTGCGCCGAAGAAGGCTACGCCAGCTTAAGCTTAAGGTCGGTGGCCCGGAAGGCCGGGATCGCACCCACCTCCTTTTACCGGCATTTCCGCGAGATTGATGAAATGGGTGTGGCCATGGTGGGGCAGGCAAAAGAGGCCCTGGAAGAATGGCTGGCCGGGGCGCGGAAAAAAATGACGTTTCCGGCGGTAAAACCGGGAGACGCCCCGGACAAGCTGCTGGCCGCCATCGAACACCTCACCCGTCCGTTTGTGAAAACATTTACCGAATGTTTTCAAAACAACCCCTGGCTGATCCATTTGTTTTTTCAGGAGCGCACCGGCAGTTCCGCTGCGCTCCGGGCCGCCATAACGGAGGCTGTCGACGGGTTAATCCGGGATCTGTCGGAAACCTTGAATAAACAAGGCAGATCCTTCCCGTCCCGGGCCGGAGACCTTGACATGATTTCGGAAACCATGATCACCCTTGTCAGCCGGGGTGTCATGGAATACCCGTCACCACCGGACGCTCAACCCGAGTATCCGACCGAACCAACCATCCAAAAACTCAATCTCCTGCTGCTGGGAGTCTTGATTCTGGAACAGACAAAACAGGAGTAGCTATGGACCAGGCAATTAAAGCATTACTGGAAGCCCATGTGCAGCATGAATTGGGACGTTTTAAATCTAAAAAATACCGGCAGACGATCCGGGAAGAAACGGCGGCGGTGTTTCAATGGATTAAAAAAATCACCCTGAAGGAAATCGTCACTCCCGAACAGGTTATCGGCATTATCGAACGCAATGTGGTTGAAATGCCTGTGGCCGGGGGGATCACGGAACTGGCCGGTGAAATGAGCCAGCGGGTTCTGGCCTCCCCCAAAAACAAAAAAACCGCCCTTGAAGACATTTTTCCCCGCAAGCCCTACGACGACATCGTGGACAAAATCGGCGGCATGGAAAGCGCCAGAAAAGCCGTCATCGGCCGGCTGGTCAACAGTTCCGTCTACTCCCAGCAGATCTCGGAAGTGCTGTTTGTCGGCATCAAGGAATACCTGCTGGCGGAAAATATCTTCGCTCAGAAGGTTCCGGGAATCGCTTCCCTGATCAAGCTCGGCAAATTCGCTGTCAATAAAACCATGCACCCCCTGGAAGTCGCGGTGGAAAAAACCGTGAAAACCTACATTGAAAAGAACCTCGGCAACACCATCCGGCGAAGCGAAAAATCCCTGAACAATTATTTTGACGAACCCCACATCATTGAAATGGGGGATGAAATCTGGACGTCCATTTCCAGGACCAAATTATCGGAATACTTCAAAATGCTGGGCGCGGGTGACATGGAAGACTTTATTATCATTGGATATGATTTCTGGATGCATTTCCGGAAAACGCCCTATTTCAAGGAGATTTACACGGATCTGGTGTATTTCTTTTATGAAAAATACGGGGACAGGGAACTTGAACTCATTGCCGAGGATGTGGGGGTGACGGAAAAAATGGTGGTCAACGAACTGACCCAATCCCTGTCTCACGGCATTGAAAAGGCTTATGCCATCAGGTTTCTGGAAGAACGCATCCGGGCCCGACTGGAAAATTTTTACATGGCTCCCCAGACTGCGGAACTGATGACCTCTCTGATGGCGTCACAGACAGGTGTACAGGCGGAAACTGAAACCGCCCTCACGGAAGACGCTGCCCCGGCACCGGCGGCAATCAAAAAGAAGGCTCCGGCCAAAAAACCGGCGGCGAAAAAGAAAATATAACGGCTTGGGCTGGTCAGGCGACCGCCTGTTCATTCACCGTTTATTCACCCGACAAGTTTAAATTCAGGTTTTTCGAACCCATCTTTCAGGTTTTTCCTTATTGACTTATCTTCACCTTTACGTCATATTCACCCTAAACACTGTTTACAAATACAAGCAAACATCCAAAAAATAACCAATGCATTTTTTACACAACTTGAATTCGGGGGGAAACATGAAAAAATTACATGCAATCATCTTATTGGCCGCTATCCTTTTAATTCCCGTCAGCGTATTCGCCGGCGGCAGCAGCTACACCTGCGACACCAAATATCCCATCGTCCTTGCCCACGGCATGGGCGCATCCGCTGAAATACTCGGCATTGTGGATTATTGGTGGGGCATTCCCGATGCACTGGAAGATGAAGGCGCAAGAGTTTACATCACATCCGTAAACGGCATGGACTCCACCCGCAACAAAGCCATTGATTTTAAAAACCAGTTCCTGCAGATCAAGGCCATTACCGGCGCCGCCAAATTAAATATCATCGGCCACTCCCATGGGTGCCTGTATACCCGTGATGCGGTTTCCAATCTGGGCATCAGCGGTTATGTCGCCAGCCATACCAGCATTGCCGGACCCCATAGAGGCAGCGCGATTGCCGATATCGTTGTCGGCGTGGTTCCCGATTCAATGGAATGGCTTGTCGGCGGCACCCTTGATTTCGTCTACGCCTTTATTTTCGGCGACACAGACCCCAACAGCCTTCAAAACGGCTATGACCTGACCCGGCCCTACATGAACAATACGTTTAATCCCAATACCCCCAACAAAGCCGGCATTTACTATCAAAGCTGGGCCGCCAAAGCCAAAATTTCCTGCCCGAGCGTGATTCTGGAACCCACGTGGCTGGTGCTTCTGGCCTATGAAGGCGACAACGACGGCCTGGTCAGCGTAACCAGCGCCAAATGGGGCACCTTCCGGGGTATTGAAGAAGCGGCCTGGTACAGCCCTGGTTGCGACCATTTAAATATTGTCGGTCAGTTGTTCGGCATCACCCCCGGTTTTGATGCCGGTGAATTTTATGTCGACATCGCCTCTGATCTGAAAAACAAAGGCTATTAATTAAAATCCCCTAGAACATAAATATCCCCGCTAAAAACCGGAAGGGATGCCGCAACGGCATCCCTTCCGGTTTTTTTATTTCTTGATTTTTTCCTTGTCCTCTCGTTTTTTGATCTCCGCAGGGGAAAGACAACACTCCACCGCCAAACCTTTCCGGTTCCGGGATTCTGATAAATAAGGTTGCATATCCGGGCTGTTTCAGGATAAAAAGGCATTGAAATTCATACATACAGGAGAGAAACAAACATGCACTACGAAGGCTACATCATCCGTCCGCCGAGCGAGGCAAACAGCATCCTGCTTCAGGCCACGGTGGGATGTTCCCATAATAAATGCACCTTTTGCGGAGCGTATAAAGGCGAACGGTTTAAAATCAAATCCGATGACATCATCATGGAGGACATCGCGTTTGCCGCCAAACACTGCTGGAATCAGGACCGGCTGTTCATCTGCGACGGGGACGCCCTCATCATCCCCCAGAAACGGCTCCTGAACATTTTAACCGAAATTAAGGCCCGGCTTCCCTGGATCAAGCGGGTCGGGGTCTATGCCAATACCAAGGGCATCCGCATGAAAACCCCGGAGGAGCTGAAGGAACTCCATGAAGCAGGCCTAGGCATTGCCTATATGGGGCTTGAAACCGGGGATGACGATACCTTGAAAGCCATCCACAAAGGCGCGGACGCCGCCACCATGATTGAAATGGGCCGGAAAATACGGGAAGCCGGCGTCAAGCTGTCCATCACCGTGCTGTTGGGCATTGCCGGACGGGACCGATCCCAGATCCACGCCCAGGCCACCGGAGAGGTACTCTCGGCCATTGACCCTGAATATGTGGGAGCCTTGAGCCTGATGTTGATTCCGGGAACCCCCCTCTGTACGGACCATGCATCCGGAACCTTTCCCCTGATTGAACCCATTGAAATGCTTCGTGAAATTCGGACCATGGTGGAATATACCACGCTTTCAAACGGCCTGTTCCACGCCAATCATGCGTCCAATTACCTGCCCATCCGGGCGAAGTTCCCGGAAGACAAGCCCAAAACCCTGGCCCTCATCGATGCGGCTCTCGGCGGACGGGTGGCCCTGAAGCCGGAATTTTTACGGGCGCTGTAGTAGGTGGATAGGCTGTAGGCTATAGGCTGATCGGGCTGGCGGAATGGGCTATTAAAAAAATGGCTTGTTCAGACCGTCCTATAGCCTAAAAGGCTACAGCCTATAGTCTTCATCGTCCGATATCAAAATTATTATAAAATTCAAAATATTACATAAAGGAGACACCCCATGAACGAATGCCCGGCCGGAACCACTATTGACACCCAGTGCGTGAACACCATCCGCACCCTTTCCATGGACGCCGTTCAGAAAGCCAATTCCGGCCATCCGGGCGCGCCCATGGGCCTTGCGCCCGCAGCCTACGTGCTTTGGACCCGGTTTTTAAAACACAACCCCAAAAATCCCGAATGGCTGGACCGGGACCGGTTTGTCCTTTCCGGGGGCCATGCATCCATGCTCCTGTACAGCCTGCTGCATCTCACCGGCTATGGATTGACCCTTGATGATTTGAAGCAATTCCGGCAGTGGGGCAGCAAAACTCCGGGACATCCGGAATTCGGCCACACGGTGGGAGTGGAAACCACCACCGGCCCCCTGGGCCAGGGGTTCACCAATGCTGTGGGCATGGCCATGGCGGAGCGCCATCTCGCCAGCCTGTTCAACCAGCCCGGTTATACGCTGGTCAACCACCACACCTTTGTTATGTGCGGCGACGGCGACCTGATGGAAGGCATTACCTCCGAGGCCGCGTCCCTTGCCGGGCACCTCGCGTTGTCCCGGCTGATCTGCCTGTATGACAGCAACCGGATTTCCATTGAAGGCAGCACGGACATCACCTTTACCGAAGACGTGGCCCTGCGGTTTCAGGCATACGGGTGGAACGTCATTTCGGTTGACAACGGCAATGACCTGGATGAAATCTCCCGGTCCATCGACATGGCGGTTCGGGAAACGGGCAAGCCGTCCCTCGTCGTTCTGCGGACCCATATCGCCTATGGCAGCCCCAACAAACAGGATTCCGCCGACGCCCACGGCGCGCCTTTGGGGGAAGCGGAAATCCGGCTCACCAAAGAATGCCTGGGATGTCCGCCGGATGAACAGTTTTGCGTGAATGATGACGTGATGGACCATTTCCGGGAACTGACCCGGAAAACCGCGGACCGGGACAAGGAATGGCAGAATCTGTTCGCCGCCTATAAAAAACAGTTTCCGGAAAAAGCCCGGCAATGGACGGCCATGATGGCCGGTGATTATGGTGACGACTGGGCCGCCGGTCTTCCGGATTTTAAGGATGCGGGCGGGGCAGTGGCCACCCGGAGCGCCTCGGGCAAAGTGTTAAATTTCCTGGCTGAAAAAATTCCGTCCCTCATGGGCGGGTCTGCGGATCTGGCCCCGTCCAATAACACCTTCCTCAAGGGGGCGCCCGAATTCCAGAAAACCAGCTATAACGGCAGAAACATCCGGTTCGGGGTTCGGGAACACGCCATGGGCGGCATATTAAACGGCATGTGCCTGCACAAGGGCTTGCGGCCCTTCGGCGGCACGTTTCTGGTGTTTGCCGACTACATGCGCCCGGCCATCCGGCTGGCGGCCCTGATGAAGCAGCCCGTGATCTATGTGTTCACCCACGACAGCGTGGCCGTGGGCGAAGACGGCCCCACCCACCAGCCCGTGGAACACCTTGCGTCCCTGCGCATGATCCCCAACCTCACGGTCATCCGACCGGCGGACGCCACCGAGACTGCAGCCGCCTGGCGTCATGCCGTCGCATCCACGGATTCGCCCACTGCGCTGATTTTGAGCCGGCAGAATCTTCCGGTCATCGACCGCACCGTGTATCCTTCTGCCGATGGGCTTGAAAACGGGGCTTATGTGCTGGCGGACACCAAGGGAACACCGGATGCGATTTTGCTGGCATCCGGGTCCGAAGTCAGCCTGTGTCTGGAAGCAGGCAAGAAACTTGCGGAACAGGGGATAAATGTCCGGGTGGTGAGCGTGCCGAGCTGGGAACTGTTTGAAAAAACCTCCAAAGACTACAAAAACAGCGTACTGCCCCCGGCCGTTAAAATCCGGGTGGCGGTGGAAGCGGGGCTCCCCATGGGATGGGAAAAATACACCGGGGATGCCGGCGCCATCATCGGCATCTCCACTTTCGGCGCATCCGCACCCGGCAGCACCGTATTGAAACACTTCGGGTTCACGGTGGAAAATGTGGTTGCGACGGTAAGGCGTTTAGCGGTTTAGGCTGTAGGCTGTAGGGCTTGGGGAATAAAGGTTTTATAAAATGCCGGATTATCAAGTCCTTCAGCATCGTAGGCCGGATTAGCGCGTCAGCGCGTAATACGGCAAATAACATGATCCGTTTCCGGTGGATTACGCGAAGCTCAATCCCCCCTTCGACTTGGTGTCCTTCGGTGCTCTTCGTGGTGCCTTTTTATTTCGGGATGGCCGAAATAAAAAAGCCCGGCAGGTTTCCCCGCCGGGCTTTTATTTATTGAACTTCGGGTGTTCTTTTTAAAATCTAGAACAAACCGGATACCTTGCCGGTGGCCGGGTCAACATCGATGCGGCGGAAAGCCGGGTCAGATGCGGTGCCGGGCATCAGGCTGATGGTGCCTGCGCACGGGCAGAGGAATTTCGCGCCGGAATAAATGAGCACGTCGCGGATGGGCAGACGCCATCCCTTGGGAACGCCTTTTTTGACCGGGTCATGGGTCAGGGAAAGGTGGGTCTTCACCATCATGGTGGCGAAATCCGCATATTTCGGATCTTTTTCCAGCATTTCGGCTTTGGCATTTGCTTCCGGAGCCCAATCCACGCCGTCCGCACCGTAAATTTCCGTGGCAATGCGTTCTACGCGGTCGCGCAGTTTCATTTCCAGCGGGTAAAGGAATTTGAAATCATTGCCGGCTTCGCAGGCATCAATAACCGCATCGGCGAATTCCAGAGCGCCTTCGCCGCCCTTGAGCCAGTGGTTGGATTCTGCGCAGCGGGCGCCGGCGGCTTCCGCAATCTTTTTTACGAGTGCCACTTCCGCGTTGGTGTCGGTGTAGAAACGGTTGATGCAGACCACCGGGTTGATGCCGGATTTGCGGATCACGCCGATCAGGTGCACCATGTTTTCACAGCCTTTTTCCACCAGTCCCAGGTTTTCCTTGGTGTAGGCTTCATCCAACGCCTTGCCGGCGACCACTTTGGGGCCGCCGCCGTGCATTTTAAGGGCGCGGATGGTGGCGGTCAGAATAGAGACATGGGGTTTTAAGCCGGAGAAACGGCATTTCACGTTCCAGAATTTTTCAAAACCGATGTCAGCGGCAAAGCCGGATTCGGTGACATGGTAATCCCAGAGTTTCAAGCCCACGCGGTCGGCGATGATGGAGCTCTGGCCCACGGCGATGTTGGCGAACGGGCCGGCGTGCACCAGGCAGGGCTGATATTCGGCGGTGCTCATGAGGGTCGGGTTGATGGTGTTTCTCATGAAGGCGGCCATGGCGTTGCCCACTTCGAGGTCGCCGCAGGTAACCGGCTTGCCGCTCTTGTCAAACGCTACGGTAATGTTGTTGATGCGCGCCTTCAGGTCCGCCATGTCGGTGGCGACGGCCAGAATGGCCATCAGCTCGGAGCCCACGGCGATACCGAATTTGGACTGCATGACAAAACCGTCGGTGCGGCCGCCCAGGCCGATGATGATGTTTCTGAGGGCCTGTGCGCAGAAATCGATGACCCAGCCCATTTCAACGCGGGTGGGGTCGATGTCGAGCCGCCGCATTTTGGTGAGACGGGCGAGCTGCTCGTCATTGTAGTTGCGTTCATGCTGCATGCGGGCGGTCATGGCCACCATGCCCAGGTTATGGGCGTTCATGATGTCGTTGATGTCGCCGGTGAGGCCTAAGGAGAACTCGGTCATGGGGATCAGCAGGGAGTTTCCGCCGCCGGCTGCCGTGCCTTTAACGTTCATGGTGGGGCCGCCGGAGGGCTGACGAAGCGCGCCGCCGGATTTTTTGCCCCGTGCGCCTAAGCCTTCGATGAGGCCGAGGGAGGTGGTGCTTTTGCCTTCGCCCAGGGGAGTCGGGGTGATGGCGGTCACTTCAATGTATTTGCCGTCGGGTTTGTTTTCCAGCCGTTTAATGATCTTCAGGAAGTCCAGCTTGGACAGGCGGCCCATGGCCAGCATTTCATCCGGCTGGAGTCCCAGTTTTTCTCTCCATTGTTCCGGCATGGGCATGTTTTTTTCCGCTTCTTCGGAAATCTGCCAGTCGGGCATTTTTGTTGCATCATAAGACATGGTTCTTTTCTCCTTGTTGTTCGGGGGTTAATACATTAAGTTCCAATATTATTCAATGGTTACATATTTCTATGGTAAATTTTAACCCTTTTACCATTTAAAAAAGGCTTTGACAAGGGCAATATGGTTTCAGCCACGGTAAATTTGTTCTCGCAATTGAATACCGGATGCTCAATGGTCATTTTAGAAAAAAGCCCCTGAACATCGAACATTGAACGTCCAACATCGAACTTCGAAAAAGGATGTCGCTATCGCTCCATGGTTTTTAACTCTTGGAGTTTGCCATACCCGTCCCGCCGTGGTGTTTACAGGTTTAACAGTAAAAATGATCGCCGCAGGCGTTCCACATTCGACGTTCAATGTTCGATGTTCGATGTTTCAAGGACAGATCAGTATTGAATCCAACCCACCGTATTCTATTGGCTTTCACAACAGAACAAAATCACCGTGGGTTTCAGCCGGGATTGCCCTTAAAAAATATGTTTATCCCTGAAACTGATGCAGCCGGTAATAAAATCCTTTTTGTTCCATCAGCGCCTCGTGCGTCCCGGTTTCGATGATTCTGCCGCCGTGCATCACGACAATCCGATCCGCGGTCCGGGCCGTGCTGAGGCGGTGGGCGATGATGACGGCTGTCCGGTTCTTCATGAGGTTCCCCAGGGCGTTCTGGATTTTCATTTCCGTTTCGGAATCCACATAGGACGTGGCTTCGTCAAAAATGATCAGGTCAGGGCCGTGGGCCAGGGCCCGGGCGATGGAGAGGAGCTGGCGCTCACCGCTTGACAGGGAAGCCCCCCCTTCCGTCATCAGGGTGTCGAGGCCCTGGGGCAGCCGGTCGATAAAATGCCGGCAATAGGCCGCATCCAGAATCTCATCCATTTCCCGGTCCGTGAACCCGTTTGTTTCCGGGAAAATATTGTTCCGGATGGTGGTTGAGAAAATATAGGGGTCCTGGGTGACAATACTGATTCCGGAACGCAGATCCGCGAGTTTAAATTGCCGGATGTCGGTCCCGTTAACGCGGATGACGCCGGAATCCGGATCGTAAAACCGCATCATCAGGTTGACCAGGGAGGTTTTCCCGGCCCCGGTTTGACCGACGATGGAAATGGTTTCCCCGGCGCGTATATATAAGGATATGCCGTCCAAAACCTTTTCTCCGGGCACATAGGAAAAAGACACGTCGTCAAAAGAAAAGGACAGGGAATGATCCGGCATCCGGGCCGCGGCATCCGCCGGCGGCTCCGGAATCATGGTCTTATCATCCAATATCTGAAACATCCGCTCCATGGAGGACAGGGCGTTTAAGGTGATATTGTATTTTTCGGCGATATCCCGGATGGGCCGGAAGAACATCCGGATATAGGAAATAAAAACCACCAGGGTGCCCAGGGAAATGCGGCCGTCGATAAGCCTGCCGCCCCCGTAAAAAATGACGATGGCCAGGGCCACGGAGCTCATCATTTCCATGAGCGGCATGAACAGGGCGAACACGGTGATCTGCTGCATGCCGGCATCATAATGTTCCCGGTTGATTTTCTGAAAGGAACGGTAGTTGGCGTCCTCCTGCCGGAAAAGCTGGACCACCTGCATGCCGCCGATGGATTCGGAGAACTTGGTGTTGATTTCGGCGATTTTGACGCGCAGGGTCCTGAACGCCTGCCGGGCGGAGGTGGTGAACCGCCATGCCGCAAAAAAGACAAACGGGAACACGGCGTAGACCGCCAAAGACAGCCGCCAGTCAATGGAAAACAGCACCATCGTGATGGCCGTGAGCATAAACAGATCCTTAATGACAAACACCAGAACGGAGGTGAACATTTCATGCATGTTCTGGGTGTCGCTGGTCACCCGGGTCACGAGGCGGCCCACGGGATTGCGGGTGAAAAACCGGACGGAGAGCCGCTGGATATGGGAAAACATTTCCATCCGCAGGTCATGCATCATCATCTGGCCCGCGTATTCCATAACAAACATATTGATAAAATTAAGAAAAAAGCTGATGATGACAATGCCCAGCAGCCAGGCCACCGCCCAGGCGACCCCGGAAAGGTCGTTTTTGCGAAGAAGCCGCATGTCGTTTTCCGGCAGTTCGGAGAATTTTTCATAGGGGATAATGGCCTGGTTGTTCTCTATCCGGAATAATTGGGGACGGGATTTCGCAATTTGGGCTGTCCGGGCATCCGAAAGATCGAATTTCAAAAACCGGGTGGCGCGGCCGTCCGCGCTCTCCACATCCGGGGTCTCGGACTGGCCGGGGACGATATACCGGTCGATGACGATTTTGGTGATGTACGGGATGCTCATTTCCGTGCCCGTAATCAGCACGATGAGCACCAGGGTCCAGGCGAATAATTTTTGGTAAGGCCGCAGGAAAGGAACCAGTTTTTTGATCTGGCTGACGTCTTCCGCTGCCCCGAGCTTTTGTTCTTCAAACAGGTTCTGGGTCGCGTTCATGGCGCCTCCATCGGCTGCTGGGCCTGCTGCATGACAAAAGCTGAGGCATAATAAGCGTTTGCGGCCATGAGCTCGGTATGCGTCCCGGATTCCGCAATATGGCCGTTTTCGAGAACAATAATATGGTCGGCAAAGGATACGGCGGAAATCCGGTGGGAAACGATGATGGTGGTCCTGTCCTTTGCAAGGGAACGGATCGTATCGATAATGGCCGCCCCTGTCTGGGCATCCACCTGGCCCACCGGGTCATCCAGCAGCAGCATCGGCGGGTCCTGGATCAGTGCCCGGGCCAGCACCATGCGCTGTTTCTGGCCCCCGGAAAGCACCACGCCCTTTTCCCCCACAAGGGTGTCGAGCCCGTGAGGAAACTGGGTGATGGTGTCATAAAGGGCTGCGGCTTTGGCCGCTTTGAGGATTTTTTCTTCAGGAACCGGTTCCCCGAAAGTCAGGTTATCCCGTATGGTGCCGGAAAACAAAAAAGGCTCCTGGGAAACAAACCCGATGCTTTTTCTTAAGTCAGCAAGCCGCAAGTCCCGGATGTCCGTGCCGTCAATGGTGATGGAGCCTGAAGACACATCATAAATCCGCGGGATCAGTTGCAGCAGGGTGGTTTTGCCGCTGCCCTGGGGTCCGGCGATGCCCAGAACCGTACCGGGGGGCACGGCAAAAGAGATGCCCGTCAGCACCTGCGGCTTTTTATCAGCCGCCTGGGGCCGGTCGGGGGAAAAAGCGAAAGAAACCCGGTTGAATTCAATTTTCCCCGGCACGGCGTTTCTGGATTCGGGGCTCGGGTTTTCCTTGATTTCCGGACGGGTGCTCAAGATGATCTCCAGCCGGTCCAGGGACGCTGCCCCCCGCTGGATCAGGTTGGTCAGCCAGCCCATGGCCATCATGGGCCAGGTGAGGAGATTGAGGTAACTGATAAATGCCACCAGATCGCCGGGGGAGATTTCCGCAAGAATGGCCTGCCGCCCGCCGACAAACAGGACAATGGCCTGGCTTAAGTTCGTGAACAGCACCATGAGGGGGAAAAAAGCGCCGGTGATCCGCACCAGCTTGAGATTTTCCCGGACGTAGGTTTTTGAAACAGCCCCGATCCGGTCGGCTTCCCGTTGCTCCCTGTTAAAGGCTTTGACGATCCGGATGCCGGCGAAACTTTCCCGGACCGATTCGGTAATGTCTGAAAAAATCCCCTGAACTTTGGTATACCGCCGGTGCATTTTCCTGCCGAAGCTCCGGGTCATCCATACAATGAGCGGCATGGGTATCAGGGCGAACAGGGTCAGCCGGATATTGATATAGGCCATAAAGCCGATGGCCATGCTTCCCAGAAACACCGCGTCGGTGAGGGCCACCACGCCCATGCCCACGGACATGCGGATGTTGTTGATATCATTGGTGGCATGGGCCATCAGGTCCCCGGTTTTGGTGTGGTCGAAATAATTGGCCGAAAGGGTCTGGATATGAAAAAACAGCCGGTCCCGCAGTTCTTTTTCCACCACCCGGGAGGTGCCGATGAGAAGCCGCCGCCATACGAACCGCAGCGCGGTCATGATCCCGGCAATGGCAAGGATCTGGCCTGCATAGATGGCGAGTTGGAGAACGTCAATCCCGAAGGTGGTCAGGTCGTCCACCGCCCATTTGACGATTCTCGGGATAAAGAGCTGAAGGGTGTCCACCACCATGAGGCAGAGAATGCCGCAGAGGATCAGATGACGCCGCTGGTAAAAATAGGGTTTGATTAAATTAAAAGATTTCATTCATATAAAAACATCTTTTTTAAAAAAAAATGTCAATCTCTTTTATTTGCCCATTGTTATCAAAGGGCTGATGCTTTAAAGTGCATTTAGCGGTATGGGTATTTTTGGCTTAAACAAATAACTTGCGATATAAATTCAAATAGATGCGCCTTTTGTTGCGCAGGAGCAATTCAATAGATGATTGGAGAGTTAATTTTATTGTTGGTGTTTTTGATACTATCGGCATTTTTTTCCGCGTCCGAGACCTCCCTTTTCTCCATCGGTAAGGCCAAGGCGAAATATCTGGCCAAAGAGTCGGACCGGGCCATGGAACTGGTGCTCAAAATGAAGGAAGATCCCCATAAACTCCTCACCACGATACTGATCGGCAATAACCTGGTCAATATCGGGGCATCCTCCCTGGCCACGGCGATTTCCATCAATTATTTTTCATCCCTTGCAGGCGAAAGTGAAATCAGCAATGCGGTGGGCATTGCCACCGGCGTGATGACCCTGCTCATTCTGGTGTTCGGGGAAATTTTCCCCAAATCCATCGCGGCCCGGAACAATGTCATGATCGCGCGATTCGTGATATTCCCGCTTTACTGGCTGACCTTTGTATTTTATCCGATCATCCTGTTTTTGAATTTTATCCCCAAGCTTACGGGCCGGGTGGCGTCCGCGCCGGGGGTGACCGAAGAAGAATTGATGTCCTTTGTGGAGGTGGTTCACGATGAGGGCCAGATCAACCCGGAAGAAAAGGAACTTATTAATAATATCATTAAGTTGGACGATATCAACGTGTCCTATATCATGACCCCCAGTGCGGACATGTTTGTCATCGACAAGTCCGAGGAACCGCATCTGGACCAGATCATCGAATCGGGATTCACGCGGATTCCGGTGATTGACGGCGACATCGACCATATTGTGGGTATGGTGCACATCAAGGATCTGTTCCGGCAGATCACCTCTGATGACGGGACGATCCATCTGGAAAAAATCATGCGGGAGCCGTATTTTGTGCCGGAAAACAAAAAGCTCGATCAGGTCCTGAACCAGTTCCGGAACCGCAAGGACCATGCGGCCATTGTGGTGAACGAATACGGGGAAGTGTCGGGCATCGTCACCCTGGAGGACGTGCTGGAGGTCATTGTGGGGGACATCATGGATGAAACCGACATTATCCAGCAGCCGGTGGTCCAGATCCGGAACAAGGAATGGCTGGTGCTGGGCGCGGCGGACATCGAGACCATCAACCAGGCCATCCACATGGATATCCCCGCCTCAAACGATTATGAAACATTTTCCGGCTATGTGCTGGAGCAGACCGGCAAAATTCCCGTCGAGAAAGAACAGATCGTCATCGACCGGTACCTCATCACCGTTAATGAAATGGACGGCAACCGCATCAAAACTTTTATTGTGAAGCGCAGATAATGGAAATCGGAACAATTGTGGAATATATCGATCAGCAGCGGGTTTTTTGCGCGGTCATTCTGGAGAATGCTGATCAGCGGGTGCGTCTTTTAACTGAAGAGAACCGGGAAGTGACCCAGAAAACCGCCCGGTTGTCCCATGTTTCCCGGACCACGTTAAACATGGGCCGGGGCCGGGACAAGCTGGTGGCGTCCTTAAAAGAAATCGCCGTTTTGCGGAAAACCTTGAGCACGAGCATTGATATTAAAGAATTATGGGAAGTGCTGAGCCCCCTGGGGGAATGGGTGGACCTGGCCACCATGACGGGGTTGTGTTTTCCGGATCACCCGACCGGCGACCATGAATCCGCGGTGATCCGGGCCTGCTTTGAAAACCGGATTTACTTTAAATTCAATCAGGACTCGTTTTTCCCCCATGACGAAGCCCAGGTTCAAAAGAACATAACCGCCGAAAAGGACCGGGAACGGCGCCGGCTCATTATTGAAAGCGGGGGCCGGTGGCTGAAAACCGTGCTGGAAGGCCCGGTCCGCGATTTGACGGAAGACCGGAAACCCGTTGTGGAGATCTTAAAATCCTATTACCTGTTCGGCAAGGACAGTCCCGACGCCGCGGCCGCCCGGACCCTGCTGGCGGGAGCCGGCATTGAAAATACGGAAAAGATTTTCGACCTTCTGGTGAGGGTCGGGGAGTGGGATCCCAATTACCATGTGGATCTCCAGCGTTACGGCATTCCGCTGGATTTTTCCGAAGCGGTTTTAAAAGAAGCGGACGCCATGTCCGAAGGGATTGATTTCGGGTCTCTGGAACCCTGCCGGAGGAATCTGACCGACCTGCCCATGGTGACCATTGACGGCCAGGGAACCCTTGATTTCGACGACGCCATCAGCATCGAGACCGAGAACGGCTATTACCGTGTGGGGATCCATATCGCGGATGTGGGGGCGTATGTACCAAAGGGCGACCTGATTGACCGGGAAGCGGTGGGCCGGGGAACCTCCATTTATATGCCGGATTTAAAGGTTTCCATGCTCCCCCCCCGGATGGCGGAAAGCATTTGCAGCCTGAAGGTGGGTGAAATCCGTCCGGCCATCAGCATTTTCTGCAAAATCAGCCGGTATGCGGAGATTTTTGAATTTGAGGTGGTGCCGTCCGTCATCCGGGTGGGCCGCCAATTGTCTTATAATGATGTGGACATGATGGTGGATTCGGATGAATCCATCTGGCTGCTGCATGAAATCGCCTGCAATTTCAGGAGCAAACGCCTGTCAAACGGCGCGATTCACATCGCGATCCCAGAAGTCAGCGTCCGGGTGTTCGACAACGGGGAGATCAGCGTCCGGAAATCGGACCGGGAGAGCCCCGGCCGCATGTTTGTATCTGAAATGATGATCCTGGCCAACTGGCTCATGGCGAGGTTTTTAGCTGAGAAAAACATGCCGGCCATTTTCCGGGCCCAGCCCGACCCCAAGGCCCGGCTCTTCAGCCAGAAAAAAGAAGGCACCTTGTTCCAAAACTGGATGCAGCGCAGAATGCTCAACCGGGTGATCATTTCCCAGAAACCCGAGCCCCATTCGGGACTGGGGTTGGACAAATACCTGACCGCCACATCCCCTATCCGGAAATATACGGACCTCGTGACCCAGCGTCAGATCCGCGGGTGCTTCGGCATGGAGGAGCCTTATACGGTTGAGGAAATCGACAACCTGATCTTAATTCTCAAAGAACCCCTGGCCAATGCGGCCCTGGTGCAGCGGCGGCGTCATTATTACTGGCTCCTGAAATATTTAGAGAAGAAAATCGGCGATGCGGAAGAGGCCATTGTGCTGGACAAGCGGCGGGACCATTATGTGATTCTGCTGACATCCTATCTTGCGGAATGCCAGCTCCATTCTTCAAGCGCCTGGAGCCTGAAACCCCAGGACCTGGTGCGAGTGACCATCAGTCATGTGGACGCCCGGCGGGATGTGCTGACGGTGAGTCTGTGATGGGGTGCAGGTTGCAGAATACCAAGCTTAAATCAGGCAGCTTTTTTGATCGTGATATCCATCGTGACACCGAGGCGCGAGAGCATATTGATAAGCACATCAATGGTAAACCGGTCGATTTTCCCCCGCATCAAGTCACTGATGCGAGGCTGACTGACGTCCAGAAGACCGGCGGCTTCTTTCTGGGTAAGGCCTTTTTCTTTAATAAAGCGCTCGACCATGATCATTAGTTCGCTTTTTATCCTTAAGCTTTCCGCATAGGATGGATCGTCATCATAAAGGGCATCCCACGCATTTCCGTATTTTTCCGTCATGATTCAACCCCCTTAATTTCCTTGTAACGCCTGCGGGCAATATCAATCTCCCGAGCCGGTGTTTTTTGTGTTTTCTTCTGAAAAGCATGCAGGACATGAATCGCATCATCGAACCGGGCGACATAAATAATCCTGAATTGTCCTTCATAATGCAGTCGAATTTCCCGGACACCTTGACCGATATCCGGCATTGGTTTCCAGTCTGAAGGCGCCAGCCCATTCTGGATGCGCATGAGTTGATGCCCTGCTTCCCTTTTGGCGGGTTCCGGAAATTTTTTTATTTCTTTTCTGGAGGTTCCGTGAAATTCAATTAATTTCATGCATCATTTATATAAAATTTTATATATTTGTTCAATAAAAATTAAGAAGAAAATCCGTAAACGGCAATATTTCATGTGTTTTTGTCTTAGACATTCCCGTTATGGCATTTCAGGCACCCGGTAAAGTTGGGATGGGTGGTGGGCGGCCCTTCGGGGTCCCGGTCCGGATGATGGCATTTGAGGCATTCGCTGTCCTCTTGGGCGACCTGCTGGTGGACCTCCGGATAAAGCTTTATGGAAGGGCCGTGCATGCCCATGTAGTGCCGATACGCACAGCCTGAGGCCAGAAACACCAGCCAGAAACCAATCATGAAGAGTCTAAATCTTTTTTTCATATCGCGTCCTCTATTTGTCCGTCTTTTAAAAGGATTTTATGGGGGGCGGAGTGAATGATTTCCGCATCATGGGTCGCCACCACCATGGTGCACCCGCTTTCACGGCTCAGGGAAAACATCAAATTGATGAGCTGCCGGCCGTTTTCCGAATCCAGGTTTGCGGTGGGCTCGTCTGCAAGCAGGATGGACGGAGAATGAATGATGGCCCGGGCAAACGCCACCCGCTGGGTTTCCCCGGCCGAAAGCTCAAACGGCATGGCCGAACCCGCGCCCCCAAGCCCCACGGCATCCAGCAATTCCGCCACCCGGCGTTTACGCCGTTCGCCTGCGATTTCGTTCAATGCCATCGGAAATTCGATATTTTCCCGGACGTTCAGATAGGACACCAGGTTTCCCGACTGAAACACGAAACCGATCCGGGTGCGCTGAAAGCGGGACAATGCTTTCCCCGATAGCGAATGAATTTCCTCCCCCGCACAAACCACCCGGCCTTTTTCCGGTTTTTCCAGACCCCCGATGCAGTTCAGCAGCGTGGTTTTGCCGGAGCCGGATTTTCCGGCAAGGATCAGGCTGTTCCCTTTTTCCACGGAAAAGGAAATATCCTTGAGCGCTGCGACCATTCCCCGGCCGGAACGAAATGTTTTAAATATTCCGGATAGTTGAATCAAACTCAAATACTCCTTAACACGTCCGCCGCCCTTGACCGGATGACATAAACCATCGGCCACAGTGCGCCGAGGCACCCGAACAGAATCGCCAAAAATGACGGCAGGGCGAGGGAATAGACCGTCAGCCGGGGATAAATAATGCCGGACACGACAAAATACGGGTTATACGAGGTAAAGGATGTCAGGTCGATCCCCATATGCCCGAATCCCAACACAGCCAGGGCGCCGGCCATCGTGCCCGCCGATGATGCGAAAACCGTGAGCAGCATCACCTGAGTCAGGATCAAAATGGCCGATTCATAAGGCGCAATGCCCATGGCTTTCATGATCCCGTGTTCCCGCAGATTTTTGATGATAAAGATGATAAACGCGCAGGATATGCCCATCGAGACAATGCAGAACACCAGTATCATAACGATTCCCATGGACACATGGTTCAGGTCGATGAGCTGTTTGAGGTCCGGCATGAATTGGGACCACGTTTTAAGATCCATGCCGCCGACCCGATGGGCGTTTTTTTGCAGGAGTTTTTCAGCGTCAATCCCTTCTTCCAGAAACACGGCAACCGACATTGAGCTGCCCGGCGACGGGAAGACGCCCACCGGGCAGAATGCAATCCCTTGATCTAAAAAAGAAATCCCGGTGCGGTAAGTCCCGCAGACCTTCAGTTCAATCTCCGGCGTCCCGTCATCAAACCGGATGTGAACCGTCTCCCCGACTTTTACGTTTAACCGCCTGCTCTCGAACTCGCTCAGATAGACCGATGCCTCGCCGGGTTCGGGAAATCTGCCGTCAACGGTTTTTTTCCATAACGCGGCAGCCTTTTTTTCCAGATCCGGCCGGATTCCCATCAGAACGATAAAATTTTTGTTGTCTCCCTTGTAAAGCCATGCCGGCCTTTGCCTTCGGGACAAAACGTGTTTGACGCCCTTCATATTCGCCAGATGCAGCGCGTATTCCGCCGGAATGTTGTCGCCCGCGATATGTCCGGAAAAAAGCCCCACGGAATTGCGGATCATGGCGTCATTGGTTCCCACAGCCAGGGCCGAAAGGAACACCAGGGCGGCGACAGCGGTGAACACCATTGCCGCCAGCACCAGCGTTGACCGCCGGGACCGCCATACATACAACAACCCCATGTGAAATATGAATCGAAGGGAAACGAGGGGCAATGTCACGGAAGCGCTCTTCCCAATTGATTGAACAAATTCGCCACCCCGATGCGTTTGGCAAAAAACGCCGCGGCAGGCTTTTTCATATATAAATGATCTTCCCGGAACAACCTCTCCAGGCCGGAGTCCAGAAAAGCCATGGCTTTGGCGTGGGCGTCGCTTAAAACCTGCGGAAATTCCGAAAAAAAAGCACCCGGAGAATCAAACGAAGACTTTTCAAGCAACCGGTTCCGGGCCCGGGCGTTTTCACCATGATGCACCACGGATGCGATATAATTGTGCCGGCGATCTTCGATATCCTTCACCAAATCCACCATATCGTCTAAAATCTGGCACCCGATCCCGATGTCATGCAAGCCTTGCTTGAGCCCCGCCGCCGTGGGGCTTAATTCCGATTCCATGACAGCCGGGACGGCCCAGATGCACTCAAACAGAATGCCGGTTTTATAATGATGGATTTTTGAAATCACGTCGTCAGGGGGCAGCCGCATGGAAATCCCCCCTTCTTCGGAAGCCTCCTGAACCCCGCTGCGGCTTAACGCGGTCAAGGATGCAGCGCTTCCTTTTTTCGCCACATCCAGGGACCGGTCGTGTTTAACGCAGTAATCGGTCAGCAGGTTGAAAAGAATCCTGTCCGACACCATGATGTCGATGATGGAGCGGAATTTATGGCTCTCTTCCGGAAGATCCGTGGCCAGTGTTTTTTTGTATTCATTGTCCAGAATATTGTCGCAGCCGGTCACCATGCCCCTTAAGCATTGATTGACGGCCGCATACAACACCCGGCGGTCTTTGGGAATTCCTGCACGAAAATAGGAGTAAAGAAACAGGGCTGAAAAAAAATTGAAGGGTAGCGACAGGAATTCACCGGATATCCCGGAAAGTGAGATGCCGCTGCCCTCAAGAATGGTCCCGGCGGTTTGCCAGTACAGGCCCAGCCCCTCCTGAAGATCCGATGCCAGCAAGCAATAAGGATCCTTGGAATTCGAGCCGCACATATTCTTAAAAATATCAATAATATCCAATCTGAAATGGCCCCTTATTTGCTGCTGGTGAAAACAGCGATGTAACCGAAATACATGGTTTCGATGTTGGGCTGGGCAAACCCGGCGGACGCGATCACTTGCGGCATCACCCCCCGGATGTTTTCCCCGATCTGGGGCTGCATGAAAAACCATCTGGAGATATGCGACACAATGGCGCCCATCATGGTGGTGGGCCGGTGCATGTCGGCAATAACAAGCCTCCCGCCGGGTTTCAACACCCGATACGCCTCGGAAAGCGCTTTTTCCTTTAAATCCAGCGGCACATGATGAAAAAAAAGACTGGACACCACCGCATCGAAACGTTCATTTTCAAAACCAAGGTTTTCCGCGGCCATGGCCTCGAAACGGATGTTTTCGGCGCCTCTTTTTTTTCTGGCCACTTTGATCATGTTCCCGGCGGCATCAATGCCGGTGACACTGCCTCCGGATTGAGCGTCCAGTTGGTCCCCAATCATCCGGCACAGCACACCGGTCCCGCACCCCAAATCCAGCACCTTATCCGAGGGTTTGAGGTCAAGAAGCTGGACGATCTTTTGATCGTATTCCGTCTGTTTACCAAGGAGCAGAATCGATTCGAAAAAGTCATAGACACCCGCGGCGTAATCTAAGGTCCGACCCCGGGTCGGAATGGAATTTATCGGCATATTTTTTAATATCCATAAAAATTATAGGGTTGCAATGGAACAACAATAAAAAAGAATTTCTTTTTCACAAAAATAATCGTATCTCAGAAAATGCTTTGTGTGTCAAGATATAGTGAGGCGATGTCTCAGATCATCGAGACATGTTTGTAAAAAAAGGATTCATTTCCCTTGTCCTGCCGGATTAAAAATTGGTATATTACCCATCCGGGTGGCAAACTTTTTCACGACCATGTTTTGTCAGTTTGATCACGACCATATAGTCCCATATAAAAAGGACCATCGTGAAGGCAATCACTTACACCAATGCCAGAAAGAATCTGAAATCGCTGATTCAGCAGGTATGCAAAGACTCCGAACCGACCGTCATTGGTGTTGATTTCCAAAAAAAATGTAACTGATTTTTCTGATTATTTTGACTGTGACAGTTATTTTCCGGATTATTTAAACTGGATTCGCTGCGCTCAATCATTTTATTGGGTTTTTTAAGGCATAGG
>JBAQUK010000097.1:0-69009 GCA_049297455.1 Desulfosalsimonadaceae bacterium
CGCATATAGCTTTTATCAATATCGATAATATTTTGCTTTAAATCTCCCTGTCCGATGGGAAAATCCAGTAAAATTTTTTACCGGAAAATTAAAAACCGGGGTTTTCGGTCAGGCACTAAATAATCCGGAAAATAACTGTCACAGTCAAAATAATCAGAAAAATCAGTTACATTTTTTTTTGGAAATCAACACCAAGGCCTGGCCCTCAGGGCCAGGATTTTTACTAATCCGTCACTGAACGCGCTTCTTTTATCGGGAGGCCAACCATATACCATCATCTCAGATCATTGTGTGAAAGGAGCTGGCTATAATCAATATGCTGTTATTCTGGAGCAGCCAATGGTCAGAATTGGAGATGATGTCGGTGGATTATGTCAGATATCAGTACAAACCGACGGGACGTTGAACGACGAAGGGACCGCTTATGAGTTTGATTGGGATAAGATAAAAATGATCCCTATGAGCGAAATTATGGATTGCTTCACAAAAACGCTGCACGAAGACATTCAGGAAAGAAATCCAGGCGGTGCCGGGGTGGTTGTTACAATTTATGGGCGAGAGAGCACATAAGTGCCTCCTATAGATACCCTCAGATCCCTCAGTATATTAATGGTCATTGTTTTTTTGCCTCCGGATACAGTATTTTGTTGACTGAGGTTGCAATAATTTGTAAGGGAATCCATTACAAAATGACGCTTTTTGAGCAAATCTGACAATATGCGATTCTCTCAAAAATCCCGTAAGTCTCAGAAAAATAGCGATTTTACTTAATGCGCCTGGGTGGCGGAACTGGTAGACGCAAGGGACTTAAAATCCCTCGGCTCTTGTGGCCGTGCCGGTTCGATTCCGGCCCTAGGCACCATTTAAATTAAGGGTTTACAGAAAATGACTGTAAGCCCTTTTTTTTATGGGATTGCGGAATTCCGGCTAAGTCCCCGCCGAATCAATTCAGCCGGTTTATTCGCCCCCAAATTCATCTCAATCCTTGTTTAAATGAAATATATTGTGTAAACCAATGGCATTTGTCATTTAAAATACAGGGGTCGCTTTAAAAAAGCGGCGCAATAACTTCGCAATCATTTAAATCGGAGTCGGTTCAGTGAATGTGTGTATCGTGGGTACCGGATATGTGGGGCTTGTGGCCGCCGCATGTTACGCGGAAATGGGAAATCATGTGACCTGTGTGGATGTCAATCCCGACGTGATCGAAACGTTAAAAAGCGGCAAGATTCATATTTTTGAACCTGGGCTTGAGGATCTGGTCCAGCGCAATCTGGCGGAGAATCGCCTGACGTTTACCACCAGTATCAGTGACGGCATGGCCGATTCCCTGTTTATATTCAACTGCGTGGGGACCCCCCCCAAAGACGACGGATCATGCGATCTGTCCTATGTTCATGGCGTGGCCGCGCAAATCGGCAGGCACATGGACGCATATAAAATCATCATTAACAAGTCCACGGTTCCTGTGGGCACGGCCGATGAGGTGAAAGCCATTATCCTGCGGGAGCTTGCGGCCAGGAACAAGACGGTTGATTTTGATGTGGTGTCCAACCCGGAATTTTTAAAGGAAGGGGACGCGGTCAATGATTTTATGAAACCGGACCGGATCATTATCGGTACGGATAATCCCAAAGCCGCGGCCCTGTTAATGGATTTATATGCGCCGTTTGCCCGGAGCCGGGATAAACTCATCATCATGGGGACACGCAGCGCGGAGATGACCAAATACGCGGCCAATTGCATGCTGGCCACCAAGATATCGTTTATTAACGAAATGGCCAATATCTGCGAATCCGTGGGCGCGGACATTAAGGACGTGCGCACCGGTATCGGCTCGGACCACCGAATCGGGTACCATTTCATATATCCGGGGGTGGGGTATGGCGGGTCCTGTTTTCCCAAAGATGTGAACGCGTTGATAAAAACTTCTTTTGCCGGTCATTATACACCTGAGCTGTTGACGGCGGTGGACAGGGTCAACGCGCGACAGAAGAAGCTTCTGACAGGTAAAATCAAAAATTACTTTGCTTCTCTCGGCGGGATTTCGGGTAAAACCCTGGCGGTTTGGGGGCTTTCATTTAAAGCCAATACCGACGACATCCGGGACTCGGCCGCGTTGGTACTCATTGATGAGCTGACAGCCGCGGGCATGCGCATCAGGGCCTATGATCCGGCGGCAGGATGCAATGCCGGAAAGGTTTTGTCGGATAACAGCCTGGTTGAAATAGTGGATAACCAGTATAATGCCTTAAAAGGGGCTGATGCCCTGGCGGTGATGACCGACTGGAACCAGTTCCGAAATCCAAATTTTAACATGGTTCGAAATTCGCTCACCGCACCGGTGATTTTTGACGGAAGAAACCTTTATTCCACCAAACAGATGGCAAGTTTGGGGTTCACCTATTTTTGCGTGGGACGGCCCCCTGTGATTTGATTTGTTCACTCACCTGCTGCCCCGATTTTACCATCTCAACGTTGCGTAAAAGGAAAGTCGCTTATAAATGAAGCTGTTGTTTATTGTTATGTCTTCCTTTTTATACGCAGCGGCATTTCCCAAATGGAATTTCTGGAGCCTGTCGTTTATCGCCCTGATCCCTTTTTTTGCGGTTCTGGATAAGAACCATTCCGCGATCCGGCAGGCGGGTTACGGCATGCTGTGGGGCGCCGGGATGTCCATCGGCATGGGTTACTGGCTTTTCCCGACCCTTCTCCATCATTATGAGGTGCCGTTTGTCCGGTCGGTGATTTTTTTCATCCTGTGCCTGGTGCTGCCCATCGGGCTGATATACGGTTTGTTCACTGTGATTTATCGTTTTCTGCAGCAGGACCGGTTTTTTTTCTATGCTTTAGTGATTCCGGCCCTCTGGGTGCTGCTGGAATATGTCAAGGAATGCGTCTCTTTTTTGATCCCCTGGGGTGGGATCGCGGTTGCGCTGGCGCCTTTTTCCGCGTTCGTCCAGGTGGCGGATATGATCGGTGCTTATGGCATTGTGTTTATGGTTGTGATGGTGAATGCCCTGTGCTTCCAGTTTATCAAAGGAAAACAACAGGGGAAAGCCGTTTTTCTCTCGCAGCGCCCCGCCCAACGCGTACGTTTTTTTCTATTCAGGGCGCAGGAATACCTTCCTCTGCTCCTCTGTTTTTTATTAATCGTGATCCCTTCGTTGTATGGCCTGTATCGCTCCGGAATCATTGATGGCTGGATCCGACAGCAGGCTGAAGCCGGAAAATCCGTCCCAGCGACCCTTGTCCAGGGGAATTTCAGCACCAAAGAACGATGGAGCGGGATGGGGTTTTATCAGCGGACCATGAATTATCTTGAAATGTCGCTGTCGAAAGAGGGTGGGCAGCGGGTGATCGTATGGCCTGAAACCACCCTGAATTCCTTAAAAGAGGTCAATGACGCCTTTTTTTCAAAACTCATGCGGGCCATTGGCCCAAATTCCCTGTTGATTTCCGGAGGGCTGAAAACAGACAACGCTTCGAAAGATATATATAATTGTATTTATTTTATATCCGGCAACGGCCGCCTGTCCCGCTACGATAAGCATTTCCTGCTTCCGTATACCGAAACATCGCCGCTTGTCGATCTTCTGGATACTTATTACTCAGCGCCCGGTGAATTTAAGGAAGGACAGACATCCGTGTCCGTGGAAACGCCGGAAGGCTTGGCCGGGGCATCCGTGTGCATGGAGATCCTCTATCCGGACTTTATCCGCCAGTCCGTCAAAAACGGGGCAGCCTATCTGGTGAATGTGTCAAACGATTCCTGGTTCGGTGATTCGGCCATGCCGTATATCCATCTCAATGCGGCGCGGCTGCGGGCTATTGAAAACCGGCGTTATATCTTGCGCGCATCCAATAGTGGCATCTCAGCCATTATTTCACCCACCGGACGAATAATGGCCCAAAGCCGTCTGTTTACCAAGGAACGGGTGGATGGCGCATTTATCCGGATGGATCACATGAGCATTTATACCAGGTGCGGGGATCTGGTCTTGTATGGTGCGGTCCTGATCCTGGTGGCGGCCCTGATTCAGGTGATCACCAGGAAAAATTAGCTGGCGGGAGTCAATACGTTGTCGTCAATGCATTATTCGGCCGGTTCAGATTCGGGTCAGGGTTTTTGATGTTCCTTTTGTAATTTTTCAAGCCCGGTACGCATGGCTTCACTTCTGCGGAACGCATCTGCTTCATTGCCGAACATTTCGTTCTGCAATTTTTCAAGCTTTTCTTTTTTGGTTTCTTCCGTCAGGCCGGTGCTTTCAAGAATCTGTTTTTCTTTTTCCCTGTAGAGGGTTTTGTTCTGTTTTTCAGCGGTAATCTGCTGATCCACGTCATCAAGCCGTTTCACCACTTCCGGGGTGAAAAATTCTTTCCGGTATTCTTTGATTTTCTCCTGACGCAATTCCTCAGATCCCAATTCATCGAGATCCTTCTGGTATATCAGCATTTTTTCCCGGTACCGGTTATACTCGTTGGGGTGGGATTCGACGGCTTCCGCGTCTTCCCCCCACATGTCCGCATTCAGCTTCTGGAGCATTTCAGATTTTGTATCGCCGTACAGGGTGTCGTCACCCACGATATCCGCCCGCCGGAACGCGTATTCCTTGGCCTTCACATCCGTTCCAAAGAGTTTGTCGGCAAGTTCCGCACCCAGCCTTTCCCTTCTGAATTCCTGAATTTTTTTTAAGATGTCGATAGCTTCATCCGTGGATTTGGCGCTGGTCAGATTTTTCATTTCTTCCGCCAGGTCGATCTCGCATTGTAAATAGTTTTTGTAGGTATCAAAAAGTATTTGGGCTTCCGATTCCGGGAACTGAGAGAAAAGGTAGTCTTTGACGCTGTCCATGTGTTCGCCGGGCGTGGCGCTTTTCCGGAACAGATGCTCAATGTGTTTAAAATACTTCAATGTGGTGTATGAGTTGATGAGTCCGTCTTTAAATATGGCCTTTAAATCCAATCCGGCATCCGGCGGATTGGTTTGCGCGCCTTCCGTGCCGGATGCGGAAGGGGCTTTCGCCTGATTCCCCGACATATCGGACGCTGTTGATGGGCGTACCGGCAGGGACCGGCGCGAACGTTTCACATCTTCAAGGCTGATTTTATAGCTGTTATTAAAAATATATTCGGAAGATTCATCCCCCCCCTTGGGAAACAGCCAGTAGCCGAGAACCAGAAGTAGGACAGATACGCCGATAACCGCAACAAGTTTTCTGTTTTTAATACTCATACCGAGCCTCCGGGAGAATTATCCATCATGAAGCGGATGGACCAAGCCGCTATGCGCCAGTCAGTTGCATCAATGTATTTCAAAAATCCACATGAAAATAAAGATAAAAAAAAGGGTACCCAGGGATAGGCACCCTTTTTTTGAGATTGTGTTTCATTTTATCCCTGAGACGGGGCAGGATAAAATGAAACAGGCGGGGAAATCTTTCAACCGTATATTGCTGAATGTCATCAAACAATAGCTGACTTGAAAAACATTTGTCAACATATTAATGATGGATTTGTGATATAAACAATGTTTACAGCCAGTCCAAGGCAGTCGGGAAAAGATTCTTATTGACCCGGTTAAAACGTCTGTATTAGGTTGCTTGCGTCGCCCGGCGGCATCAACTCGTCATCAGGGCCGTCATTCGCTCTTCCCGTTTTTCAATTTTTAACGCATAGGTTGCCATCACAATGACTTCTGGAACGGCTTCCGGATTAAGTTCCGCAAAAACCGGCATTGCCTTATCACCCGAACAGAAAGCAGCGGTGGAATATATCGGCCCCGCCCTGGTTGTCGCAGGGGCAGGGTCCGGCAAAACCCGGACCCTGACCGCTAAAATCGCTTATCTGATTGACAATGGGTATCGACCGGAAAATATTCTGGCTATTACCTTCACCAATAAAGCTGCCGGGGAAATGAAAAACCGCCTGAAGGATTTGACCGGACTATCCCCAGACCGTTTTCCCTGGGTCCGGACTTTTCATTCCGCTTGCTTTAAAATTCTTAAACTGCATTGCCAGACTCTGGGATATGGCACCCCGCTTCAGATTTATTCGGATTACCAGCAGCAGAAAATTTTTAAGGAAATTCTGGTCAAACTGAATATTGATAAAAAATATTTGTATGCCATCCGTTCCCACATTTCACACGCCAAGAATTCCGGAAATCCGGACAATTATCTGGACCACCACCGCCGGATGCCCTATGGCAGTCTTTCCGGGATTTATGATCTGTATGAAAAGGAGCTGTTTGCCAAGAATGCGGTGGATTTCGACAATATCCTTCTGCAGACCCGAAATCTGTTGCGGCAGCACCCTGAGATTCTTCGGCAGTATCATGCCCGGTTTGATTATGTGTTGGTGGATGAATACCAGGATACCAATGACCTCCAGGAAGACATCACGGGCTTGCTGCTTGGAAGCAGTCCTATTTTTTGCGTGGGTGATGACTGGCAGGCGATTTACGGGTTCAGGGGCAGCAATGTCGATCATTTTATCGGGTTCCAGAAAAAATATGAGGGGGCCCGCATCTTCCGGCTGGAGCAAAATTACCGGTCTTCGGACGAGATTGTCCAGGCAGCCAATGAACTGATCCGGTTTAATGAAAACCGGGTTGACAAGGCATGCTATTCCGATAAATCCGGCGGCGTCATCGAAGTGCATGATTTTTATGATGATGACGCGGAAGCCGAATGGGTTTCAAAAAAAATCAAATGGTTGAATAAGGCCGGAGTCGATGGGGGCCATATTGCGGTGCTGTATCGCACCAAGTTCTGTTCCCTGTCTTTTGAAAAAGCGTTCCGGCGTGCGGGGATTCTCTACAAGATGCTGGGCTCCAAGGGGTTTTTCGAACGTATGGAGATACTGGACATCACCTGCTATCTGACGGCGGTGGTTTTTGAAAAAGACGATGTCGCGTTTGAGCGCATACTCAATACTCCGAAACGCGGCATTGGTCCGGGCATGGTCAAAAAAATCAATGATTTGCGAACCGGAAGCATGAGTTTGCAGGACGCCGCCCGAAAGGCGCTTGAGGAAAAAGTGCTGTCGGACAAAGTGTATCAGGCGATAAAAAGTTTGATAACCCTGCTTGACGATGCCAAAACCCTGTCTCCGGAAGCGGCAGTCAACGCCATTCTGGACCGGACGAATTATCTGGATTATCTGAAAGGCTATGCCAAGACAGGAGATGATTTTACCGCACGTCTGGAAAATATCGAGCAATTGGCCTATTCGGCATCCCAACATGATACGTTGCTGGATTATCTGGAAGAAGCCTCCCTGGTCAGAGAAGACAAGGAAGAGTCGGAAGATCCGATTGCTGCGGTGAGCCTTTCCACGATGCATGCCAGCAAAGGGCTTGAGTTTTATGCGGTTTTTGTGGTGGGATGTGAGGAAAATCTATTGCCGCACTGGAAAGCCAAGGATTCCGAGGCTGAGATTCAGGAGGAGCGGCGGTTGATGTATGTGGCCATGACCCGGGCCGGGCATCACTTGTATATTACGTCGGCCAATTACCGTAAAGGCCAGTATAATCCCACCAGCCGGTTTGTTTCCGAACTCCCGGTGTGATCCGCACAATTCCCGGCAGGTTCACATCTGTTTTTTCAGGCTGTTTTTAAGCTGTTGCGCAAGTTCTTCATGGAGTTTCTTTTTTTTGTCCGCATAGGTCGATTGAATGGATTTGATTTTGTCGAGCTGCTCCGTGCGTGATTTTTTAAATTGTTCCAGCACCGACTGAATCGGTGTGGATTCCGGCTGATCCGGAATTGTCTCTATTTTTAAATGGTCTTTGACAAAAAGCCTCGCTTCCCCTGGCTTTTCCATCATTTCAATGATTTCCAGATCCTTTAGCTTGAGGCAAACCCGGTTCCCTTCTTCCAGGGACATGGAAAGCGCATCACAGATATGTTCGATGGTGGGCGGTCCGGCGTGCCGGTGTTTATGGATTCGAATGGCGGCCACCACCAGATGCGCGATGGTATAAAAATTATTTTTTTCCTTCATCACATTCCCTTCTTGAAGACGTGCGCCCGCGTATGGTAACGAGTTGGAAAAACCCGGCCGTCAGCGGATAACCGTAAATATAAAAAACAAGCGTTCCCGGCACTTGACACCTTTTGGGATAAAGCGTATCATCGGCAGAATTTTTGTCAAGACCATCACCATTTACGCCATTCAATTTTCAATCACCAACGAATAATAATACTATGTGGAGGATTTCATGACCGATATTTATAATGTAAATGCCAGGGAAATTTTGGACTCAAGGGGCAATCCGACGGTGGAAGTCGATGTGACGCTGGCCTGCGGGGCGAAAGGGCGGGCTGCTGTTCCTTCCGGTGCTTCAACCGGTACCCGGGAAGCGCTGGAGCTCCGGGATGGTGATAAAAGCCGCTATCTGGGCAAGGGTGTGCTGAAAGCCGTTGAAAACGTCAATAACCTGATCGGGCCTGAAATTCAGGGCATGGATGCCACGGACCAGTATTCACTGGATCATTCTATGATCGCCCTGGATGGCACGCCGAATAAATCCAAACTCGGCGCCAATGCCATGCTGGGCGTTTCCATGGCTGCCGCAAGGGCGGCCGCCGATGCCTATTCGCTTCCCCTTTACCGGTATCTGGGCGGCTTGAACGCCCGGTTTCTGCCGGTGCCCATGATGAATATCGTCAACGGCGGCGCCCATGCCGCCAACCGCCTCGATATCCAGGAATTCATGATCATACCCAGTGGCGCGAAAACGTTTTCCGAGGCGGTGCGCATGGGCGCGGAAACCTTTCACAGTTTAAAACGGATTTTAAAGGAAAAGGGGTTGAGTACGGCGGTGGGCGATGAAGGCGGGTTCGCGCCGGATTTCTCATCCAATGAAGAGGCCATACAGATGATCATGGCTGCCATCACATCCGCCGGTTACAAGCCGGGGGAAGACATCGGTCTGGCCCTTGACGTGGCGGCCAGCGAGTTCTACGTGGATGGGAAATATTTTCTGGAATCCGAAAACAAAAAATTGACCGCAAAAGAGATGATCGACTATTACCAGTCGTTAATCGACAAATACCCTTTGTATTCCATTGAAGACGGGCTGGCGGAACAGGATTGGGAAAACTGGACCCTGATGACTGAAAAACTGGGGAGGTTCGTGCAACTGGTCGGGGACGATATATTCGTCACCAATCCGGAAATATTCAGCCGCGGCATTCAGGAGGGGATCGCCAATTCGATCTTAATTAAACTCAACCAGATCGGCACGGTAACGGAAACGCTGGAGGCCATTGAAATGGCAAAGCAGGCCGGTTATTCCACCGTGATTTCCCACCGGTCCGGGGAAACGGAAGATGCATTTATCGCGGATCTGGTGGTGGGAGTGAACGGCGGACAGATCAAAACCGGTTCCATGTCCAGAAGCGACCGGATCGCAAAATACAACCAGCTCATTCGTATTGAAGAAGAGCTGGGGGCCAGCGGACGCATATCGGAAAATGTCTTTGCCGGTTAGTTCGTGTCTGAATGAAAATCCATCAAGCATTAAGGACGGATGAATGAAGGGAAAGACGAAGTTTATATTTGTTACAGGCGGTGTTCTGTCATCACTTGGAAAGGGACTGGCCGCGGCCTCCATCGGCGCGCTTTTGGAAAGCAGGGGTCTGAAGGTGACCTTGCTGAAACTCGATCCCTATATTAATGTGGATCCCGGCACCATGAATCCGTTCCAGCACGGCGAGGTGTTTGTCACGGATGACGGCACGGAAACCGATCTGGATCTGGGGCATTATGAACGGTTTGTGAATGTCCGGTTAACTGCGGATCACAATTATACCACCGGGAAAATATACAACACCGTCATCACCAAGGAACGCAGAGGGGACTATCTGGGCGGCACGGTCCAGGTGATCCCCCACATCACCGATGAAATAAAAAGCAGTATCCTTCGGGGCGCCGGCGACATGGATATCATGATAGTGGAAATCGGGGGCACCATCGGCGATATCGAAAGCCTTCCGTTTCTGGAAGCCATCCGGCAGTTCCAGTTTGACGTGGGCAGGGAAAATGTCCTCTACATTCACCTGACCTATGTGCCCTATATTTCGACGGCCGGAGAAGTCAAAACCAAACCCACCCAGCACAGCGTCAAGGAACTGCGGAGCATCGGCATTCAACCGGATATCCTGTTGTGCCGGACGGCCCGGCTGCTGGCCGATGACATCAAGGCCAAAATCGCCCTGTTTTGTAATGTCAGCAAGGATGCGGTCATCACGGCCATTGATGTGGCCTGTATCTATGAGGTTCCGCTGAACTTCCACGAAGAAGGATTGGACCAGAAGATACTGGAATTATTGAATGTATGGACCGGGTCTCCCCGGCTGGACCCCTGGCGCCGGTTGATTGAAAAAATCAAAAATCCGTCCCATAGTGTTTCCATCGCCGTCGTGGGTAAATATACGGATTTGACCGAATCCTATAAAAGCCTGAACGAGGCCCTGTTTCATGGCGGGGTTGACAATGACACCCGGGTGGAGCTGGTGTTTATCGATTCGAGTACCATCACAAAGGATAATTGTGAGACTTTGCTGTCTGATGCTGACGGGATTCTGGTGCCCGGCGGATTCGGTTCACGGGGGGTGGAGGGAAAAATTCTTTCCATTCAATATGCCAGGGAAAATAAGATCCCATTTTTCGGCATCTGCCTTGGGATGCAGCTTGCGGTGGTTGAGTTTGCCAGAAATGTAGGCCAGATACCCGATGCCCAGAGCGCGGAGTTTAATCCGGAAACACCGTCCCCGGTGATTTATTTGATGCGGGAATGGTTTGATGAAAAATCCCAGAGCGTCCAAAAAAGAGACGGCGACTCGGAAAAAGGCGGGACCATGCGCCTTGGTGCCTATCCCTGTAAATTGACCCAAAAAGATTCTCTCGCATTTAAAGCCTATCAGGCCGGGAAAATTTCCGAAAGACACCGGCACCGGTATGAATTTAATAATGCTTTCAGGAGCAGGCTGGAAGAAAAAGGCCTTTTCATTACCGGCCTTTCGCCCAGGGAAGACCTGGTTGAAATCATCGAACTCAAAGACCATCCCTGGTTCCTCGGGTGTCAGTTTCACCCGGAATTTAAATCCCGGCCCATGAGCCCCCATCCATTATTCAAGGATTTTATTAAAGCGGCTCTTGGGAAAAAAATGGACGTTCAAGCCAGAGAAAATCAATAAATACGAACTTATGGCCTTGATTCCCCCTCCATTGCTGCCTGCACGCCTTGCATCCGGCGACACCGTCGCGGTGGTCGCGCCTTCCAGCCCTTTTGACCGGGAAAAATTTCAAAAGGGAATTTCCGTGCTGGAGGAGATCGGGCTGCGTCCTTTGTTTATGGAGGGGATTTATGAAACACGGGGGTATCTGGCCGGTTCGGACGCGCATCGCACCCGGCTGATCCATGAAAGTTTTGCCGATCCCGCCGTTAATGGCATTTTTTGCGCAAGGGGGGGGTACGGTGCGCTCCGGCTCTTGGAACTCCTGGATTTTGGTCTGGTCGCCGCCCATCCGAAAGTGTTTATCGGGTGCAGCGATGTGTCCGTGCTGCTGAATGTTTTCTATTCACGGTGCGGCCTGGTTGCCTTTCATGGCCCGATGATGGAATCCCTGGGCCGGGCCACGCAGCCGACAAAGCAGGCGTTGATTGACGCCCTGTTTGCCGGCGATCCGCTAACCGTGACCGTTGAGAATAAACTGGCGATCCGTTCCGGCACGTGTTCCGGGGTGGTATCCGGCGGCAACCTGACCACGTTGTGCCATCTGGTGGGGACGCCGTACGCGCCCGATTTTTCAGGTCATATTCTTATGCTGGAGGATGTCGGCGAGCAACCTTACCGGATTGACCGCATGCTGACCCACATGAGAATGGCGGGTTGTTTTAAAGGACTGGCGGGGCTGGCGTTGGGGTCTTTCAAGGATTGCGGGGAGCCGGATCAGATATACCGTATTTTTGAAGATATTTTTTTGGGTGATGCCATTCCCATTCTGGCGGGCTTTGATGTGGGGCATGGTGAACCTAATCTGACAATCCCTTTTGGGATCAGGGCCACACTGGATGCGGATGGCGGGCGCTTGCGGTACAGCGGGCCCGGGGTTGCCGGCTGAAAGATGCGCCCGGACAACCAACCCAAAGGCAAGTCTGCTCTATGATGAAACCCGTTCACTTGTTGATGCGGCAGGCGGTCGCAGAAAATATTTTTTCCGGCGGCGTGCTGATGGTGTCAAGGGCAGGGCGTATCCTGTTCCATGAAGCCTATGGACAGGCCAATATCTATACCTGCCGGAAAGTATCCTTGAATACGGTTTTTGATCTTGCGTCTTTGACCAAACCATTGGCTACAACACTGGCGGTTATGATGCTGATTCAGGAAAAGAAGCTGGATTTGGATCAGGCCCTCGGTTCCATACTTCCGGGGTTTGAAAACACCCCGAAAACGGAAATCCGGATCCGCCATTTGCTCAGTCATACATCCGGACTGCCGGATTATCGCCCGTATTATCTGTCTCTGAGCCGTCTGCCGTACCCATGCCGAAAATATGCCTTACGGGAATACTTGATCGGTGAGCCGCTGGTGTCGGGTATCGGAGAGAAAACACGGTACAGCGATATTGGGTTCATGGTGCTTGAATGGGTGGTTGAACTTGTTTCAGGGCGCAGCCTGGACCGGTATGTTCAAAAAAACATATATGAACTGTTGGCCATCACGGACTTGTTTTTTGTGGATCTGGAACAACCCATCCCCGATAAATTCTATGCGGCCACGGAAGCCTGCCCCTGGCGGCGGATGGTGTTAAATGGCATGGTGCATGACGACAATGCCTTTACAAATGGCGGAATCGCCGGTCATGCGGGTTTGTTCGGCACCGCCCGGGCGGTTCATCAAGTGCTGATGGAATTGTTAAACACTTATCGCGGCATGGCTTCCCCTGTTTTCGAAAACCATCTGGTTAAGCTGTTTTTAAAACCTGGATCTCATTCGGAACGCGCGCTCGGGTTCGATGTGCCGTCCCGGGAGAATTCCAGCAGCGGGGACCTGTTTGACAAGGCCTCCACGGTGGGGCATCTGGGGTTTACCGGAACCTCCTTCTGGATGGATTTAAACCGGGAGATTATTGTGATTCTGTTGACCAATCGGGTGCATCCATCCCGCAAGAATGAACAAATAAAAGCCTTTCGACCCAGATTGCATAACGCGGTAATGAAATGTGTTTAGCCGGATCCGATGGGTCGCGCCTTCTTATTTTGTTCTTGTAATCACCTGCTGTTTCTGTTAGCTGTTAAATTTTTTATTCAGTACGTTATGGAATCTGAAGTAAATAAATTTAGAAAGATCGCCTGGCGTCTTTTCTATATATAAGGAGGATAACCGTTGTTTTTTGACTCGTTTCTCGGAATGTTTTCATCTGATCTTGCAATTGATTTGGGCACCGCCAACACCCTGGTTTATGTTAAAGGAAAAGGCATTGTGCTCAGCGAACCTTCGGTGGTTGCCGTAAGAACCGATAATCGGATGAAAAACAAGGTGTTGGCGGTCGGACTGGAAGCAAAAAACATGCTGGGCAGAACCCCCGGCAATATCGTGGCCATTCGCCCCATGCGGGATGGCGTGATTGCCGATTTTGACGTGACCGAGGCGATGCTGCGGCATTTTATCCGTAAGGTCCACAACCGCCGTTCCTTTGTCAGGCCGCGAATCGTGATTGCGGTGCCCACCGGCATTACGCCGGTCGAAAAACGTGCAGTCCGGGAAGCTGCCGAATCCGCGGGCGCACGGGAGGTTTTTTTGATTGAAGAACCGATGGCCGCCGCCATTGGCGCCGGGTTGCCCATCACGGAGCCCATATGCAACATGGTGGTGGACATCGGGGGCGGCACCACGGAAGTGGCGGTGATTTCCCTTGCGGGTATTGTTTTCAGCCGCTCCATACGCGTGGCCGGGGATAAAATGGATGTGGCGATCATGCAGTATATCAAACGAAAATACAACCTGCTGATCGGGGACCGGACCGCTGAAATTATTAAAATAACCATTGGAAACGCATACCCGGATTCAGAAAATTTTGAAACTTTAGAGGTCAAGGGTCGTGACCTTGTTTCCGGTATTCCCAAAATACTGAAGATTGATTCAGAAGAAATTCGCGTGGCGATATCAGAACAGATTGACGCGATAGTCGAAATTACAAAAATCGCTCTGGAACAAACCCCTCCGGAGCTGGCGGCCGATATCGTCGATAGGGGCATTTCATTAACCGGCGGAGGCGCTTTGCTCAAGAATCTGGATAGACTGCTTCGGGAAGAAACCGGCCTGCCGATTACCGTGGCGGCGGATCCCCTGTCAACCGTGGCTTTAGGTTCAGGGATGACCCTTGACAGCATTGACATTCTCCGACAGGTCGTAATCGATTAATCCATGTTTTCAAAAAAGACGATTACCTTTGCCGGCGCGATCATTTTAATCGCGCTGATTGTAATTGTTTTTTCATTCCGTTATATACGCACCTCTTCTGTGGGCGGTCTGGCGGTGCATGCCGCCTTGTCGGTGATGTGCCCCATTCAGGCCGCTATCTCCTCATCCGTCGATTATGTCGACGATTTATGGTCGCATTATTTTTTTTTGGTTCATGCCGCCAGGGAAAATGATGCCCTCAAAAAACAATTGGCCCTGGCGGAATCTCGAAATAATGAATGCGCGGAAACCACCCTCGCCAACCACCGCCTCAGAAAATATGTCGCACTGAAAGACCAGAGCCCGTTTACGCTGCTGGCGGCGGAAGTCATCGCCCGGGATCCCTCCCCCTGGTTCAAAAGCATCATCATCAATAAAGGCGCGGATGACGGCGTTATGCGGGGCTGCCCCGCGATTACGCCTGATGGTATTGCCGGATATGTGCTGGAAACGTCAGGCGGATACGCGAAAGTACTGCTGATCGTCGATCGGAACAGCTCGGTGGATGCGCTCGTGCAGAAAACCCGGGCTCGCGGCATCGCCCAGGGGATGGGCAACGGGGCGTGCCGGCTTGATTATGCCTTGCGGCAAATCGATGTGGCTATCGGGGATACGGTGGTGACTTCCGGATTTGACGGCATTTACCCCAAAGGCTTGCGCGTGGGGTATGTATCGAAAGTAATTCGAAGAAATTCCGGACTGTTCCAGGATATTGAGCTGGCGCCCTATGTTGATTTTAAAAAACTGGAAGAAATCATGATTATTTTGAAACCCCCAACCCATGATTTTGAGAGTGAGCAGTAATGCGATTTACGGGGAGTGTTGTTTTTTTTGCCTTGCTGATCTGCCTTCAGACAACGGTTTTTTCGAACCTTTCCGGTGCATTTCCCCTGTATGACCTCCTGATTCCGGCGGTCGTTTATTTAACCCTGTTTCGTCCCTATAAAACCGAGCTTCCCGCCATCATGGTCGCCGGGGTCATCATGGATTTGCTGTCCGAAGCGCCGATGGGTTTTTATTTGATTACCTATTCCGCTATTTTGCTGGTATTTCAGAAATCCAAAAAATATTTGCATGTTAAAAATATGGGATTGTTTCAAATCGTCTCCATCATTGGAATCCTGATGGAATATTGTGTTTTCAGCGTGTTTACGTCGATTCAGGCGATGACGGTGGATGTTCCATTCCACGCAATTCAAACCCTTCTGATTCAGGTGGTGTGGGCTGCCGTTACCCTTCCATTTATTTATTTGATTTTAAATTATGGATTTAAAGGTTTTGATCAGATGATCATCACGGGATTCAGGCCAACCGTGTGATTCTTTTTTGCAAAACCATCCCTGTCTGTAACCTGTTTTTTCCGGCGGCACCCAATAGCAAACAATGACTATAGAAAATGATATTTATAAATGCTTTCATGCCGTCGATAGCCAATGGTACAGGCGGCGGCTGCTGGGTCTGATGATCGCCGTGTTGATCGCATTCGGCATGTTAGCGGCCCGGTTGTTTTATTTGCAGATAATTTGTGGGGATCATTATTATAATCTGTCTAAGAACAATTGTGTCCGCATGCAGCGTGTCAATCCCGTCCGGGGACTGATGTTTGATCGTTCCGGAAAACTGCTTGTGGAAAACAGGCCGTCGTTTGATTTAACGGTGATTCCTTCAGATGCAAAGCCTGTGGATGAAACAATCAAAAAACTGTTCCAATATATTCCTGAATTTGCGGATGAGATTCGGGAAACCATCAATAAAAAAAAGATCGGATATGGCTATAAACCGGTTTTGTTGAAAAGGGATATCGGCAGAGACGCCCTGGCGTCCATATCCGCCCATCAGTTTGATCTTCCGGGGATCGTTATTGAGGCCAATGCCCGAAGGGATTATATTCATCCCGGCCTTGCCGCGCATTTGATCGGTTATCTGGGAGAAATCAATGTTGATGAAATCAACGAGAATTTGTATCCGGATAAAAAGAGCGGGGATGTGGTCGGCCGATTCGGTGTGGAAAAAGCCTGTGACCAATATCTAAGCGGGGTTCCCGGCGGCCGGATTGTTCAAGTCAATGCCAACGGCCAGATCGTTGAGGTTTTAGACACTGTTGACCCGGAATCGGGGCATAATATTTTTTTAACCATTGACTATGATTTGCAGCATACCGCCGAGACATTGCTTCAGGGCCAAGTCGGTGTGGCCATTGCGATGGATCCGGGAACCGGAGAAATTCTTGCCATAGCCAACAGTCCGACATTCGATCAAAATGATTTTATCGGCGGCATTTCAACGGACAACTGGCGGGAATTGATGTCTGATCCGGATCGGCCCATGTTGAACCGGGCCATACAGGGCGAGTATCCGCCGGCATCAACGTACAAAGTGGTGACGGCGATGGCGGCACTGGGTGAGGGGATTATCAGCCAGCATACGGCTTTTTTTTGTCCCGGAAGTTACAATTACGGCAATCGCGATTACGGTTGCTGGAAAAAGCACGGGCATGGCAGTATGGATGTCGTGAACGCATTGGCACAGTCCTGCGACGTTTTCTTTTATTATTGCGGCAGAAAACTCGGCGTGGACCGGCTTGCCAGGTACGCTGAAAATTGCGGTCTCGGTGTGCAAACCGGGATTGGGCTGGATAATGAAGCAGACGGATTAATTCCCACAGCCGCATGGAAAAAAAAACGTATCGGTACCCCCTGGCAGGGAGGGGAAAATCTTTCCATTGCCATCGGTCAGGGGTATAATCTGGTAACCCCATTGCAGCTTCTGGTGTTGTTCAGCGCGATAGCCAACGGCGGCACGGAATTTAAACCCTTGATTGTCAAGTCCGTGAATACGGTTGAAGGGCACGCCGTCATCACCGGCACCCCTGAGGTCCGGGGAACACTTCCGGTCAGCCATTCCAACCTGGAACTGATCCGGAAAGGATTGCTGCAGGCGGTGAACCATCCCCAGGGAACTGCCCGTGGCTATGTTTTTGATGGCAGTATCCATATCAGCGGCAAAACCGGAACCGCCCAAGTGGTCAGCCGCCGCCTGGAAAAAGAGGGCGTCAATAAGCGCGGCGGTAATTCATTTAAATCTCATGCCTGGTTTGTGGGATATGCGCCTTCAGAAAACCCCAGAATTGCGGTTTGTGTTTTGATTGAACACGGAGAACATGGCTCCAGCGGCGCGGGACCCGTGGCTAAAGGAATGATGGTTTCTTATTTGAAAAATGTGTTAAATAAATCGTCAGTTCAGGCAAATCCATAAATATAAATAGAGAGGAGATTGACGCACGATGTCAGGTTCATCTACTGAAAATAACCAGGAAATTCCCGGAGCATCCGCTCCGCCGAATTTTATCCGACACATCATCGACGAGGACATGGAAACCGGCAAGCATGATGGCCGAATCGTCACCCGGTTTCCGCCGGAACCCAACGGATACCTGCATATCGGACACGCCAAATCCATTTGCTTGAATTTCGGCCTTGCCCTCGACTATCATGGCACCTGCCATTTACGGTTTGATGACACCAATCCTGAAAAAGAAGAAGTGGAATATGTGCAATCCATTGCAGCGGATGTCCGGTGGCTCGGGTTTGACTGGAAAAATCACCGGTATTTCACCTCCGATTATTTTGACCGGCTTTATGATTATGCCGTGCAGTTGATTCAGATGGGCAAAGCCTATGTGGACAGCTTAAGTGCGGAAGATATTCGGCGCTATCGGGGAACCCTTACCGAGCCCGGCAAAGACAGCCCTTTTCGTAACCAGTCTGTTGACGAAAATCTGGCCTTATTTCAGAAAATGAAAGCCGGTGAATTGGATGAAGGCGCATGTGTATTGCGCGCTAAAATCAACATGGCGGCCCCGAATATGGTCATGCGGGATCCTGCGTTATACCGCATCCGAAAAGCACACCATCACAGGACCGGAGACAAATGGTGCATATATCCGATGTATGATTTCGCCCATTGCCTCTCAGATTCCATTGAAGGGATCACCCATTCCATCTGCACCCTTGAATTTGAAAATAACCGGGAACTTTATGACTGGATTCTGGACGCCCTGAATGTGTATCATCCCCGGCAGATTGAATTTGCCCGTCTGAATTTAAGCTGTACGGTATTGAGCAAACGCAAACTGATTGAATTGGTTGCAGACGGCCATGTGACGGGGTGGGATGATCCGCGCATGCCTACCCTCTCAGGGTTGCGGCGAAGGGGATATACGCCTGAATCCATTCGTCATTTTTGTGAGCGTATCGGCGTGGCCAAACGTGACAGCACGGTTGACGTTGCATTGCTGGAACATTGCCTCCGTGAGGATTTAAATAAAAAGGCCCATCGGGTCATGGCTGTTTTACATCCTCTCCGGGTAGTTATCGAGAATTATCCGGACGGACATACCGAGGAGCTTGACGCTGTCAACAATCCTGAAGACAGCAGCATGGGATTCCGAAAAATCCCTTTTTCAAAGGTGTTGTATATTGAGCAGGATGATTTTATGGAAGACCCCCCGAAGAAGTTTTTCCGATTTTCACCCGGACGGGAGGTCCGGCTTCGATATGCCTATTTCGTGACCTGCACGGAAGCCGTAAAAGATGAAACCGGTAAAATTGTTGAATTGCGCTGCACGTATGATCCTGCAACCAGAGGCGGGGATGCACCCGATGGCCGAAAAGTCAAATCCACCATCCACTGGGTGTCCGCCGAACATGCCATCGACGCTGAGGTTCGTTTGTATGAAAGCCTTTTCTCCATTGAGAACCCTGCTGCGGAAGAGGATTTTAAGAATACTCTAAATGGCAATTCCGTTCAAATCCTTAAGAATTGTAAAGTCGAACCCAGCCTTGGGGATGCCCGACCGGGATTCCGATGTCAATTTGAACGATTGGGATATTTCTGTGCGGATGCCAAAGATTCATCTCCGGGCAACCTTGTGTTTAACCAGATTGCCACGTTAAAAGACATGTGGGCCAAAGTCCAGAAGAAAGAAAAAAGGTAACTATTCAGGTATTTTCATATTTTGTCCTGTTCCGGCGAGAGAACAATGACCGTCCGGGTCGGCAGGTAAAGGCTCAGCCGGTGCTCACTCGATGCTGTTTTTTCAGGGGACAGGGTGAAATGGGCCTGATTTTTTTTGAGCCGATTATGCCCGCCGTAAACGGCGTCATCGGAATTGAAAATCATCCGGTATTTTCCCGGCGGTGCGGGAATCGGGTAATCGGCATGGGAGGATTCCGGGTGGAAATTAAAGACAAACACCAGATCATTGCGGATAAAGGCGATGACTTTATCTTCCTGATGCTCGAAGAGGAAACGGGCTTCCGGGACTTCCCCCCGGATTTTATTGGACGCGAACAAATGGTGGGTCCGGGCCAGACGGATCATATCCTGATCAAATCGCGATAGATAATGAAATTTTAAATCCGTTTTGTCGGCCAGATGCCATTGACGGCGGGCGTATTTATAACTCCACCCGTTTCCCTCCCTGGGAAAATCAATCCATTCCGGATGACCGAACTCATTGCCCATGAAATTCAAATATCCGCTGCCTGCGGTGAATAGCGTGATCAGGCGGATCAGTTTATGGAGGGCCATGCCCCGGTCTATCTTAAGGCTGGTGTCATGGACGTGCATGTGATGGTAAATTTCTGCGCCCATCAGCCGGAAAATCAGGGTCTGGTCCCCCACCAGGGCCTGATCGTGGGATTCCGCGTAGCTGATGGTGTTTTCATCCCGCCGCCGGTTGTTAAGTTCAAACCATAACATTCCCAGCGGCCATTTCTGGTCCGGAATGTCCTTGACCAGTTTGATCCAAAAATCCGGAACCCCCATGGCGAAGCGGTAATCGCACCCGATGCCCCCTTCCTGCCGCGGGCAGGCCAGCCCCGGCATGCCGCTGATATCTTCCGCAATGACAATAGCATCGGCATTCACCCCATGAATCACCTGGCAGGCCAGCGCCAGATAGGCCAGGGCGTCTTCGTCCACATTATCGTTAAAATAGTCATCATAGGAGACAAAGGCTTTTCCAAGGCCATGATCCAGATAGAGCATGCTGGTAATGCCGTCAAACCGGAAACCGTCCACGTGGTATTCGTCCAGCCAGAACCGGCAATTGGACAGCAGGAAATGCAGCACTTCAATTTTGCCGTAATCAAAGCACCGGGAATCCCAGGCTTGGTGGTTTCCCCGGTCGCCTTCGTGAAAATACTGGTAGAGGGTGCCGTCGAACCGGCTTAAGCCCTCGGTTTCATTCTTGACCGCATGGGAATGGATGATATCCATGATCACCCGCAGCCCGGCTCCGTGAGCGGCATCGATGAGCGCTTTTAGTTCTTCCGGTGTCCCGAACCGGGAGGATGCGGCGAAAAAACTGGATACATGGTAACCGAATGATCCGTAATAGGGGTGTTCGGCTATCGCCATGAGCTGGAGGGTATTGTATCCGGCCTTTATGATCCGGGGGAGGATATTGTATTCAAACTCCTGGTAAGTGCCGATGCCTTCATATTCCTGGGCCATGCCCGCATGGGCCTCGTAGATGAACAGGCCGTCGGAATCCGGGGCGGGGTTTTCGTTTTTCCAGACATAAGGGGAATCCGGCTGCCATACCTGAGCGTTAAAAATGTGGGTGAGATGGTCTTGTACAACCCTTCGGGCATAGGCGGGAATCCGGTCTCCCGACCCGCCGGGCCAGTAAATGCGCAGCCGGTATAAATTTTCATGATGAAACGATTCGGCAGGGAGCCTGATTTCCCAAACGCCCCCCAGTCCCGCCTGCCGGAGCCTGTATTTCTGACTTTCCCGCCATCCGGTCATGTCGCCGATGATGTAAATGGCATCTGCATTCGGCGCCCATTCCCTGAAAACCCATCCGTCTTCGTCATGATGCAGCCCGAAAAATTCATGGCCTGCCGCAAAATCCGAGAGCGGCATTTTGCCTTCGGTCAGGTGGTGTTCGGTTTCGGCGATTTTTTGCAGCCGCCGCGTAATGATTTGTTGATAGGGTTTTAATAGAGGGTCTTTCCGTATCAGGAGATCGGTGAGTCGGTCAGGTGGCAACGGGTTGAAGAGTGGCTGTGTCATTGAGCGTCTATGGATTTATGGGGTTAAATATCAGTTTCCGGCGGGTGCATCCGTCTGAAGTTGAAGGACATCTTTAATCAGCGGACGGTCGAGCATGTGTTCATACAGTTCAATGTAATGGCCGGCATTCACATCATGATTAAATGTTTGTTTGGCCTGGGTCATGATTCGGCGGATGTTTTTTTTGCGGATCACCGCCGGGTGTTTATAAAAATGCATGGCCTGCCCAATGGCCCAGAAAAGTCCGCCGGCGTCATAGGTATCAAATAGAAATCCGTTGCCGACATTATTTTCCGCATCCAGGTGGGTGACCGTGTCATGAATACCCCCGGTATTTCTTGCCACCGGCAGGGAGCCGTAAATGGGCCCGATCATCTGGGGCAGGCCGCAGGGCTCGAACAGGGAAGGCATGAGGATGAAATCGGATGCCGCATAGGCGATGCGGGAGAGGTTTTCATCAAAAAGACATACCGAAACCCGGTTCTGAATGCCGTGGTGATCGGCGATATCGATAAAATGCTGCCGGAATCCGCCGTTGGCGACAAACACAATTTGCAGATGATCCTCCCAGAAGGTGTGAATGGTGTGATACAGAATATCGGCCATCAACTGGCAGCCTTTCTGGTTTATATCCAGTCGCGAGGGCCAGAAAAACAGGGGGGCCTGGTCATCTTCCATGAGGCCTAATGTTTTCTGGAGAAATTGTTTGTTACGGGTTTTCCCGGCAGCATACTTATTGGCATCGTAGTTAGTGACAAGGGCTTTGTCCGAGATGGGATCATAGCTCGGGTCCGGCGCGTTCAGGATGCCGGAAGCGCACCCGGCATAATATTTATTGGATAATTCCCTCCGGATATGGGGCGCGACAAAGGAATCATGGACACCATCCACAATTTCCTTCAGAAATGTCGGGCTGACGGTGTTGACAAAATGAGCGGCGAATATGCCGCTGGCCAGAAAATCCACCGGATTGCTCTCGCGGGTGGATTCATAATCATACGCCATGTTCTCAAAAAACAAATGGTTCCAGAAATAGGCCGCGTCAATGCCGCGGTCTTCAATCTGGGCCAGAGTGGTTTTGATGGTGTGGATGTTGTGAATGGTAAAAAGACACGGAATTCCCATGCGTCTCGACATGGCGGGAATCAGCGCGGTCATCCAGTCATTGCAGTGAATCAAATCCGGCTTTACTATGGGAACAATATGGTTCATGACTTCACGCTGAAGCGCCAGGGACATGTGCAGGTTTTCCCACCGGTGACGGGAATACACGTCATTTATATAAAAAAACGCCCGGTCTTCGGCCAGATGAATCCGGTCATCCGGCATCTGGTCCCGGATCATCCGTCTCTGGTTGCGGAGTATGGGATGCAGCTTGCTGCGGAACATGGCCCGGTAATCCGGTATGGCGACATGAACATCCGCTCCCTGGTGAAACAGTGCACTGATCAGGGCAGCGGACACATCCGCCAGACCCCCGGCTTTTGCCGCCATATAGTTGGAGAGGTTCCCCATGCCTTCCGGCAGATAGGTGGTTTCAGGTGTAACAATCAAGATGCGGGGATTTTTATGTTTTGACTTCATGATAGTCCGGATACCGATTCACATTCTTTTCCGCCGGCGGGCGGTTTTTGTAACTACTCAGGTTATTTAGGCTGAAGGGGATTAGACTGAAAGGCGGTCTGAATAAATCATTTTTTAAAAACAGCCCATTCCGCCTGCCCTATTTACCTACAGCCTATCTACCTTATAACCTATTTTACGCCCAGGTGATGAGTCCCGGCGTGTATTTCAAATGATTATCACCTGAAGGCACCACCCTTGTTGTCAAGCCGAACCTTCCTGCGGTCTCGCATAAGACCGTGGTGCCGTATTTGTACCGGCCACCGCCCTGTTCCTCCACCAGGTCCATTCGCCTGACGTTCAGAACTTCCAGCTCATCAACGGCTTTTACCCGTCCGCAGCACAGTTCGACAGTCACCTCTTCAGGACGGATATTTCCAAGAAAAACAGACGCCGAGACATTCATTTGATCACTGGTTCGAAAGGGCCCTTCAGCGTCCCGGACCGGATGATCGATTTTGATCATTTTCCATTGGGTTTTCAGCCGCTCGTGAAGCGCGAGCAACTGACGCGCACTGTTACCCCCCTCAGCCAGCAATTCATGAAACTGGTGGGATGCCGGAATATAAGAAGATTCCACATATTTCCCCACCATGCGATGGGCGCAGAATTGCTGAAGCGCCATTTTGATGGATGCTTTCATCATTTTCAGCCAGGCAATAGGCGTATCATTGAGCTTCCGATTGTAGAAACAGGGAATAACGTCATTTTCAAGCACGTTGTAGAGTGCCTGGCTTTCCACGTCATCCTGGTATTCATAGTCGGTGTATTCTTCGCCGTTGCCGATGCGCCAGCCGGTTTCCTCGGTATAGCCCTCGCACCACCATCCATCCAACACACTTAAGTTGAGAACCCCGTTGGCTGCGGCTTTGATGCCTGACGTGCCGCAAGCCTCATAAGGGCGGCGAGGCGTGTTGAGCCATACATCGCAGCCCTGCACCAGATGCCTGGCGATGTACGGGTCATAATCTTCCAGAAAAATGAACCGTTGCCGGATAGAACTCTTTTGGGCGAATTCAATGAGTTTACGAATCACCTCCTTGCCGTCATTGTCTCTGGGATGGGCTTTACCGGCAATGATGATCTGAACGGGAAATTCCTTGGATGTTAAAATCGCCTCCAACCGCGCCGGATCGCGAAGCAGAAGGTAGGCGCGTTTGTAAGTGGCGAAACGTCGGGCGAAGCCGATGGTTAACGCTTCATGATCCAGCACCGTGGCCGCGCCTTCCATAATGGATTTCGGGGCGTTTCGCCGGCCGTATTGCTGAACCATCAGGTTCCGGCAGGTACGCACCAGCCGGACCCGGCACATTTCATGGGCCCGCCAGAGTTCTTCGTCGTAGATATCGTCAATACGATCGATGATTTCGGGTTGCCGCCATGTTTTCAGGGACCAGTTGGGAGATATGTATCGTTCGAAAAGCATTGAATTTTCAATGGATACCCAGGACGGGACGTGAACGCCATTGGTGATATGGCCGATTGGGGTTTCGTCTTTCGACCTTCCGGGCCACAGATGCGACCACATGCCCCTGGCCACTTTTCCATGGAGTTCACTGACGCCGTTGCAATACTGGGACATCCGGAGTCCCAAAGCAAACATGGAAAAGGGTTCATTGGGATGGTTCTGACCCAGTGAAATGATTTCATCCAAAGGTATTTGAAATTTGTCGACGAACGGCTGGAGGTAGGGTTTTACCAGATCAACGGGAAATTCATCGTGTCCGGCGGCCACCGGCGTATGGGTGGTGAACACCGTGGTCCGGGGGATCACTTCCAGGGTTGTTTTCAGATCCAGGTTGTGTTTCTGCATCATATGGGCCGCCCGCTCGATGCCGACAAAGGAACAATGGCCTTCGTTCAAGTGACAAACCGCCGGATGGATGCCCATGGTTTCCAAGGCGCGCATGCCGCCGATGCCCAGCAGAATTTCCTGGGCCAGACGGTTTTTGGCGTCCGCCACATACAGCCGGGAAGTGATGTCCCGCTTTTCCGGAGAATTTGTCCTTACATTGGAGTCGATCAGAAACAGCGGAACCCGGCCCACCATGATTTTAAACACCTGAGCGTGGATATCCCCGTCCGGGCCCTGGACGGTAATGAACAGGTTGCGTCCGTTCACATCCAGAGCCCGTTCCACCGGCAGTTGATAGAGATCGGTTTCCGGATAGTGTTCCTGCTGCCACCCGTTTTGATCCATGAACTGGTGAAAATAGCCTTTTCGGTAGAGCAGACCGACTGCAACCAGCGGGGTGCCTCTGTCGGATGCGGCTTTGAGATGATCTCCGGCCAGCATGCCCAGGCCCCCTGCAAACAGCGGCAGACTTTCGTGGATGCCGTATTCCATGGAAAAATAAGCGACGGTGCCGTTGATGCCGCTTTCTTCCTTAATGAGGTTGGGCGGCATTTCCACTTCTTTTTCAAATGCAGCCTGAACGCGGTGGAGATGGGCCATAAATCCGTCATCGCCTGCAATGGATTCAAGCTGCTTTTGCGGAATCAAGGAGAAAAAATGAATCGGATTTCTGCCGGACTGGGTCCAGAGTCTGGGGTCAATCCGGCGGATCAGCTCAATGGCGTCCAAGTTCCAGGACCACCACATATTTCTGACCAGTTTCTCAGCAAACGCAAGCGGTTCCGGAACTTTTGGATACACCTGAAATGTTTGAATATAACTCATTTTTTTTCGCCCCTTTTTAGATAATGCTTCGAGCGCCGGCAGCGATCTGCTTTCGGCAGTATGACTTATGGAAATATTCTTATCATTTTTTGCATGATTGCGCCATGATTGTTTGTGATGATGATGTCAGTTTTTTCCATACCCGGAGCCATTCACTGACCCCCCAGGCCTGGGCATCGCAGCCTTTTTGATGGTGAGGAAAATCGCCATCCATGATTTCCGGCAGTTGTCCGGCGCTTCCGGCATTTGCAAGAATGGTGCTGCTCCCCAAAAATGCCCGGGCCGTGTCTCTGGCGGGGTCTCCGAAGGCGCTTGCCCATGCTTCGCAAAATGACGGAAAAAGCCAGGTCCACGCGGTGCCGTTGTGGTATGCCGGTTTGCGCCGGGTATCCTCATCCCCGGAATACGTCCCGTAATAGGGGTGGGACGGGTCATTGAGAAGCTGACCGTCCCGGTAGACGGGAAGGGGGCGCCGCACCGGCCGGTCGGCCAGGGTCCGAATGCCGCCGGGAACGATCAGAGCGGCGCAGTTCCGGACCACTGCACGCTGGATGGAAGGATCAGATATCACCCCTAAGGTGACGGCCAGGAGTTGATTGGGCCGGAGCGCGTCATCGGGCGTCGCTTTTTTTGCGGATACCCCTCTGGATGCGTGCAGGCAATCGGATAAATATCCGTATTCTTTCATATAAAATAAATCATGAACAGACGACTGAACCTGGGCGGCGCGGTCTTTCCAATGGTTGCAGCGATCAGGCGCATCGATTTCGGCCATGAAGGTAAGGGCGTTATACCAGAGGGCCTGGATTTCCACCGGGAATCCCTCCCTGGGGGTGGCGGCCGGAAAATTGGTATCCATCCAGGTAAAATGGGACGGGCTGAAAATCAGCCCGGTATCCGCATCTGCATAGATACCGTTGTCCGTACCGTTCAAATACCTGTTGACAATGGATATCAGAACCTCCCGAAGGGTTCGTCCGCCGCATGTTTCATGAAGAAACCGGTTGTCACCCGTGGTCTGAATCAGGTCTTTGCAGGCAGCCACAAACCACAGGGGCGCATCGGAGGTATCCCGGTTGCCCGTGTCATTTCCAAAGATCACGTTCGGCAGGGTGCCGTTTTTCTCAAACCGGGCGAATTGTTTTAAAATTTCTTTGGTTTCGCAGGTAAACCCTTCGGCAATGAGCCCCCGCGCAACAATCAGCGTGTCCCGGCCCCAGTCCAGAAACCAGGGGTAACCTGCAATGATGGTCTTATGGGAATTCCGTTTCACGATATAGTGGCTCATGGCCAGATGCATGATCTCATGCAAATGATGGTGATCGGGATCCTTCAATACTGGGGCTGCGGGTTCAGGCGCTCCCTGATCCGCCGGTCCCTGATCCATCTGTTCAGACAACATCACGGCTGCCGAAAGATCGAAAGTCTCATCCCCTTTTAAAAAAGCCGAAAAATATCCGGGGCTGAACAGGTCCGTATGGGGGTCCATGCCGCGTTCCGCATCCGTCGGCAAGGCAATCATATACTGCCATTCCGGTTCCAGGGTGAACCTTCCTTTAGATGCGGCGATCTCAAGGGCCCGGTCCGGGTGGGGAGTGAACCTGAAACCCTGGGGCCGGGGAGCGATTGCCGCAGGCCACTGGGTTTCCGGTCCGGTATATGCCTTGGTGGTATGATGAAAGCTTCGGTCGTCAATATCCGGGCGGAGAATGAGTTGAACGGTCTTGGGGTCGGGCAGGACCCGGGGCTCGTCCTGCGCCTTTTTCCGGGCAAATGACAGGCGGATGCGATTGGATTCAGGAACCATTGTTGCGGTGACCATCAGGTTCACATACTGCCCCTGTCCGCAAGGAACCGCAAATTCCCAGCCACAGATGGACCCGTAATCAGACCAGAACCGTTTCAGGCAGTCTGTGGAAATTTCTTGCGAATATCCCTGAAAAACCAGCCATGCCCGACAGCGAATCAGCATCATCCATCGGGTGTCCGGATAATCCGGGTTCAGGTTGGCGGCCAGCAGGGCGTCATATTTGCTTTCGATTTTTCCCCACCAGGCATTTGCCCGCATCATGGCACCCCGTCCGTTGGTTCCCAGAAAACGCAAGGGTCGGTTTAATAGTTCATGGCGGGTAAAGCTGTTCGTGACCGTTGCATGTTCAGGCCCGGAGAGATAGATGAGGGGTGCTTCCACATGATCGTTTTTTGTTTCCGTATAAACCGTTAATTTGAGCCGGCTGCCGACGTGATGCGTGGGGACGGGTTGCGGCATAAACAATGCGAAATAATTGCCGTCCTTGTCCTGCAAACTTGAACATAGGGTAATGGTTTTTCCGGTCCTGCGCTTGGTGTCGATCATTTTGGCCTGAAACGGATAGAGTGACCGGACCAGTAAAAAATGATCCGGCGGCACCATCACCTGCCGCCGGCAGTCACAGGGATAGCGCCAGGTGATGACGCGGCTTTCTTCGGAATGCGGATTCATGGAGCGGCAGAATTCTTCCGGGTCATGGGCTATTGCCTTGACGGCCTGATCCAGGTCCAGTCCTTCCAGTTTGATGGTGTTTCTGAAACATCGGTACACATCCAGGACAAGGGCGCGAAGGCATTGACGGGTGATGCGTTCCGGCAGAGGCGGGGTGGAAATGTCCGGAGGGATATCACCCTCGATCCCGAAAATACCGGCGTCTTCGGGGTCAAAGGACAGGCAGCGGACAGCGCCGGGCGGCAGATGGCAGACGCATCGTTCCCCATCCCCTGTTACGGGAACCGGCTGGCCGGTCAACAGATCCATGCAATTTAATGATGAAATTCCGCTATCATGAAGGTTCCAGGCCGCCTGTACGGATGTGTTCATGTCCAGGTTGATGAGCACCAGTACACGTTTGCCGGAAGGCGGGTGATGCCGCAAAACCGCGAGATAATTTCCCTCGCCTTGCTGAATCATCCGGATGCGGGCTTGATCGAAAAATGCCGGGTGGCGGGTCAGGAGCCGGTTGATCCGCCGGATCCAGTCCACCTGATTGATTGTTGCATTCCAGTTCAGGGAACACGCATCGTGAACCATGATTTTCTGAGTGGCAAACCATTCCACCCCATTGGCGAACCCGAATCCGCCGCACTGGGAAACAAGGGCGCACAGGGCCGTGCGCATGGCGGCATAATCATTTGAAGTTGCGGCCAGCCGATTGTTGTCATGGGTTTCGGCAAAGTGAATCATTAATCCGTCTTGGACGGATATGCGATCCGCCAGGGGCAGGTAAGCCTCTATCTGGGCCCGGTCATAGTTTTGAAACAATTCCGAATACGCCCAGTTAAAATTGGATTCATTTAAAATCCGGCGGGTCACGGAAATTTTACCACCCAGGCCTTCCAGGAAAAAAATCGTGTCCGGATATTGTTCTCTGACCGATGCCACAATAAAGTTCCAGGCCGGCATCGGGATCATATAGCCTGCGTCACACCTGAACCCGTCCACCCCACGATGGCACCAGGTTAGAAACACGTCGGCCATGTATTTCCATAATTCCCTGTTGGTGTAATCCAGCCGGGTCAAATCCGCCCAGACAACCCCCCAGGCGCCGGGCGCTTCAATCTTTCCTTCCTGATCCCGAACCAGCCAATGGGGATGGGTTTCATGAAGTTCCGCAGCCCATCCGGTGTGATTGGGGGCCAGATCAATGATGATTTTGGCGTTTCTGCGATGGACGGCGTCCACCAGCTCGATAAATTGTTCAAGGGGGGTCGCTTTCGGGTCAAATACCGCGAGCGCCGGGTCGATTCCCGTAAAATCCAGGGCCGCATAGGGACTCCCGAACCTCCCCATGCGGCCATAGGTGGTGGGGGTTGGATTGATGGGCAACAGATGCAGAATGCGACAGCCAAGCGTATGGATGATAAAATCCAGCTCGCGGATCAGGTCACGGAAAGTCCCTGAGGGCGGAATGACAGTATACCCTTCCTGGTCCAGGGCCTGAATGCCCGCGGTTTTTTCAATCGATTCCCCGACTCTGCCGGATTTGTTGGGACCGAACTGACGGACAAACGCATTATAGATGATGTTGCCGCAACACACGTCCGCAGGTTCGATATTGATGACGACATTGTCGCCCGCCGGCCATACGGGCGTCGAATCGTTGGATTTAAAAAAAAGGCTTTTGGCTTCAAAATGACCGACTTCCGTCAGGGCGATGGTGACTTCAAACCGTTTGGGGTTCACCTGGGTCATGGGAATGTCGTACCATGCGCGTGCCAGTATCGGATCATCCTGAGATACAGCTTTAATTATTTCATTTCGGGTTGTTTCGATATTACCGAGGGTTGTTCTCAGCCAGGCGCTGCCGGAAACGGGTTGGGGCAAATCAAGGAAAAAGGTGATGGTGTCTCCGCGGAATTTGACGCAACTGCTTCCGGGATCGGGAGTTTGTGTGAGATGCGTACCTGTCATGGGCTTATTTTAAAGAAGAAAAAAATCATTTGTTTTGACGTATCCGCTCGATGAGCTCTTCTTTGGTTTTGCATTCAACGCACTGGGTTGTCACCGGTCTTGCCTCCAGGCGTTTCAACGGGATATCCTCGCCACAAATTTCGCAAGTGCCGTACGTTCCTTCAGAAATAAGTACAAGTGCTTGTTTTATTTTTGAAATAAGCCGACTTTCCCGTTCCCTGATCCGAAGCAGCATATTTTTTTCCATATCCGCCGAGGCAATGTCCAGCGGGTCCTGAAGCCCGTTATTTTGCGTCATTTCACGTATATCGGTATACTTAATCCGATTTTCCAGCTCGCTGAGCTGAGAATTCAAGAGATTGCTGAAATATTCCAAATCTTTTACTTCCATTGTCGCCTCTATAAAAAAACCAGTTCGATGTCGCCCAGTTATCGTGGATTTTTAAAAATTTGCAGGTGGTTATTTGTTTAGTGGTCGAAATTGACGGCTTCGTAAACCCCATCCGGACGGGACGGCTTTCCTGAACTTTAAAGTCGATTACATTAGAGCAATATTTATCAGATATCAAGGGATATTCATTTTTAAACAACCGGGTTTTTCATTTTTTTTTTATTTTATTTTTTTCATTGTATTTTAGGAATAAGCGTTGCAAATTAAGGAGGTGTTGATTTATTCAAATGGGCAAGCACATTGGATTTGTAAGAAGAATTTTAAAATTAAAAAAGGGAGATGACTATGACCAAAGCTGAACTGATTGATCACATGGCAAAAGAGGCTAAAATTACAAAAGAAAAAGCCGGAGTCGCTTTAAACTCATTAATTGAGGGAATTCTGGAAACATTAAAAACCGATGATGGAAAAATCCAGTTGACCGGTTTCGGCACCTTCCTGACGGTTCACAAAGAGGAACGCAAAGGGAGAAACCCTGGGACAGGTGCGGAAATAACGATTCCGGCCCAAAATGTCGTCAAATTCAAACCCGGAAAAACATTGAAAGATGCGGTGGAAGATTAATTGTTCGACTGCGAATAACGGTTTTCGCCGTTATTATTTGACACCATCAGCCTGCAGCATAATGCCGCATTTCAGAATGTTATTCAGCGTGTTCGCGCGCCGTTGTCTCATGACTCGTGTTTTCACCCAGTACACCGCGATTTGATCGATCGTTTTTTTAAGCCTGAGAGATCCGTCATGTTTACGGTGCCTTCCGGTTGTTTCAGAATGTCATCCAGGATTTTTTGCCGCGTTTTGTTGTGGCGGTTGAATCCTGGGTGATGGCTGAATCCCGGAAGCGTCGCTGCAAAAAAACATGCCTGTAAAAACGGTCCAACCGATTAAAAATATTATTATTTATCCATAAAAAAATATCAGGAGGAAATACCATGTTACAGAATCAAGGGCAACGGTTTTTATCCCACAGATCCGTCAATCCCCCCGGCAGGGCCGCGGCTTCTTTCTGCCGGATAATGTTTATGATGACCGTGCTGCTGGTTGCTGTCGGCTGCGCCAACATGGGAAGGGATTTTGCGGACCATCGGGTGCCGGATATCCAAATCGGGGTGACCACCCAGGACGATCTCCGGGATATGTTCGGTTCTCCCTGGCGGGTGGGTATTGAAGATGGGAAGACCACATGGACCTACGGGAAATACCAATACCGGTTAATCGGAGAATCCAGGACCAAGGATCTGGTCATTCATTTCAATAATGACAATATCGTTTCATCCTATGTGTTTAATACCACGGAACACCCGAATTAAATTTTTCCGGAGGGATCGATGACCCATATCGGCGCGCTGGCCCTGATCAAGGAATTTCTTGACTGGCGGACGATTATCGATGTCGCACTGATTACGGCCGGTTTGTTTATTCTCTATCGGACCCTGAAACGGCTCGGCACATGGAAAATCATGGCCGGCATGCTGGTGGCCATGTTGATATCCCTGATGGCCAACGTGCTGAATCTCAATGGCATCAAATGGATATACAGCAATCTCAGCCATGTGGTGCTGATTGCGCTGATTGTCATTTTTCAGCCGGAGCTGCGGAAAATGTTTGAGAGGGCTGTGTCCATCAGGCGTTCTGAAGTCAGCGATCCCGGCAACATCCTGTCCCAAACCATCGTAGACGGGCTGTTCACACTGGCTCAGGAGTACCGCGGCGCCATCGTTGTGCTGCCGGGCAAGGAACAGATCCAGGAGTTCCTTTCCGGGGGATATATGCTGAAGGCCAGGCCCAGTTTTCCCCTGTTTGTGAGTATTTTTGACCCCAACTCTCCCGGTCATGACGGTGCCTTGGTTATTTCCAAAGGCCTGTTTTCCCAGTTCGGCGTGCGGCTCCCCCTTTCCCATACCGCGAAACTCCCGGCGGAATACGGTACCCGCCATCATGCAGCCATGGGGCTCGCGGAAACCACGGATGCTTTTGTCTGTGTGGTGTCGGAGGAACGGGGGCAAGTTTCCGTGTTTCATAAAGGGGAAATGTGGAAGCCAGGCAGCCGTGAGGAATTGCAGGCAGCCATTTTGTCCCACTGGAAGGAAACGTCTTCCTATTTGTTCGAATTCAAGGATGGCCATTCCCGGCTCTCGGTGTTTCGTCAGCTGGCGGTAAGCTTTGCTCTGGCCTTTTTTTTCTGGTCCACCATTATTGTGGCCCAGGGGGAATGGGTGGAACGACCCGTCACGGTGCCGGTGGAATACTCCGCCTCGGGGCCGGATCTGGCCCTCGTGGGAGAACGGGAAAAAGAAGTTCAGCTAGTTCTCGGGGGGACGAAATCCCATATGGACGAAGTGGATTCCGCAGCTCTGGGTTTAAAAATCGACCTGTCCCAGTTTAAGCCGGGAACTCAGACTTATTTTATTACCAGTGATAACGTCCGGCTCCCGAAAGGGGTGAAGCTTCTGGAAGTGATTCCGTCAAAACTGGAATTGACGCTCGCGTCCATCACGGAACAATGGGCGGCCGTTGTGCCGCAACTGGTAGGAAGTCTCCCCCCCGGTTTCAAGAAAAGTTCGGTTGATGTCATTCCCCAAAAGGTGCGGGTGCTGGCGCCCACCCCCGAAAAGGGGAAAAAGGCGCTCAGTGTGACCACCACGCCGATTTATATGGAAAGCATTAACGAAAACACACGGGTGTTTTGTAAAATCATCGCACCGCAAACCATTCAGCCGGTAGGCAGACCGTGGCCGGAGGTGGAGGTGAACATCAGCGTCAAGAAGAAGGGGTAAATCCCGAATAAATCACAAAACAGGCTTCTCAGCCTTGTCTTTACGCCAGCACCGGAAAAAGCAGCTTGATCCCGCTGGCGATAAATTCAATACCGATTGCCGCCATGATCAGGCCCATGATTCGCGTGACAATATTGATTCCCGTTCTTCCCAGGAGGTTGGAAAGAAAATGGGAGGCCCGGAAGATGGCCCAGATGATCAACGAGATGAGTATGATTTCGCCGCCGAGAATGGTGTAATGGGTAACTGAAGGATAACGGTTGGCGTACAATATGACCGCGCTGATGGCCCCTGGCCCCGCCAGAAGGGGAAGGCCCAGCGGCACGACAGCCACTGAGTCGCTGTTGGCTTTATCAATGGCTTCTTCCGGAGTCTGTTTCACATTGCTTAATCGCGCGTGCATCATGGAAATGGCCATGAGCAGAAGAAGGATGCCGCCTCCCACCCGGAATGACCCGATGGAAATCCCGAAAAACTTGAGGAGCATTTCCCCGGTAATCAGGGTCAAAATCAGCACAATACAGCAGGTAAACGCCGCGATGCGGGCGGTCCGCAATTGCTGGGCTTCGGTAAAACTGTCGGTGAGATTGATAAACACCGGCACGGTGCCGATGGCGTTCACAATCGAGAACAGGCCCACAAAAAATTTGACGTATTCGGTCCAGGATTCCAATGCGGATGCGTCCTTTATAGTGTTTTGCAGCCGATTATCTTGCCATCCCCGGGTGCATAAAAATTCTCCAGAACAGCCTCAAACCGATAGCCGCAGCGATGATAAAAGGCGCGGGTGGGGTCGTATGCCTTGCTTTGCGAGGTCTCGATATAAATGCGGCGGCCACCGGCTTGTGCCGCCAGGCGCTCGGTCTCGTCGGCCAGGATGCGGCCCAAGCCCTGGTTTTGAAAATCCGGATGCACGGCGATCCAGTACATATCAAAGCTGTGGGCTGTGCAGGGGATGGGGCCGTAGCAGACATATCCGGCCAAGCGACCGTTATTTTCGATAAAAACAAAATGATAATCGCTGGCATTCTGTTTTGCCAGCCGGTCTTCCACCAGCTCCACCGCCACATTCACTTCGTATGAGTGGAAAAAACCGGTGGCTTCCACTAAGTCCCGGATGCTCCGGACATCCTGCGGGCAGGGCTCGTATCGGAAAATAGCGTCCGCGGTTTTCGGTTTTTGGGGAACGCCGCCCAATGGATTCTCCTGAGCGGAAGTAACGGTTGGAGCAGGAAAGAGAATTTGTTCGCGTGGCATCGCATCCGTGAGAATGCGTTCGACGGCCTGGGCAAATGTCATTCCGGATCGACCCACGGCAGCCGAAAATCCCGCGTCTTTTGATAAACAGGGATTGGCGTTAACTTCCAGAATCCAGGGCCGGTCTTGACTGTCCACCCGGAAATCCACCCGGGCGTATCCCCGCAGATTAAAAACATGCCAGCATCGGCGGGCTATTTCCCGAAGAGTATCCAAAAGAGCCGTGTCCGTGTCCGGAAAGTCAAACCGTCTTCTGGTATGGGTATATTCAAAGGAAGCTTCATCCCATTTGGCTTTGTAGCAAACAATGCGCGGTCGGCTGTCGGTAAAATTTTCAAACACGATTTCTGCGGGCGGCAACACAACCGGTCCGTCCGGTCCGCTAATAATGGAGAGATTGAACTCCCGGCCATCAACATATCGTTCGGCAAAACACGCACCGCCCAGTTCCGAGGCTCGTTGGCGAAGAACGTTCATCAGGTCTTCAGGGCTATCCGCAAATACCAGCGCATCTTTGCCGATACCCATGGACGCATGTTCCCAGACGGATTTAATGATCCATGGGCCTCGATCCCAGGCGATTTCATCAGGCAGCGCAAATTTGGTGCAGGACTCCGTCGGCCAGGGCCCGATCCAGGCGGGGGTCGCAAGACCACTGGCGCGCATGCGCTCTTTGGACAGGATTTTGTGGGATGTCTCGTGGATGGCCCCGGAGGGTGCGCCGGTATAAGGAATGCCAAGCGCATCAAGCAGGGAAGGAACCACGCTTATCAGTCGGCCGTGACCATCCAGGGATTCCACCAGATTAAAAACCATGTCCGGCGCTGCTGCTTCGATTTTTTGCTTGATTACGGATAGATTAAGGTCGCACGGAAGCTCCAGCGGCTGGTGTCCCAGTTCGGCAAGGGCTTCGGACACCGCTGCCACCTGGTCCAGAACGTCGCGTTCGTCCGGGGTGCCGCTTTCATCCACCCGGTTGTACGCAATGGCCACGCGCATTTTTTGCAGGAGGGGGATCATGGCCGATTGATTTCTATATTGATCCGGCGCACGGCCGATGAAAAAATTTGCCCGATCAGCTCGTCATAAGGAATTCCCAGATGCCCGCACAGAATGGGCAAATCCGAGTGCACCGGATTCAGCCCGGCCAGGGGATTGACTTCCAGAAAATAGGGATTCCCCGCGTCATCGCACCGCAAATCCGTCCTCCCCCCGTCCCGGCATCCCAGGGCCCGCCATGTGCCGAGGGCCACGGCTTCCGCCGCCTGTACCGATGGATCTTCCGCCGCCGTCACCAGGCGATATAGAACCCGGTCTTCGTATTTGTCCTTGTTGTCATAGGAGTATACGCCTTTTTCCGCATTGGGAAGCAGGATGACTTCCATGGTCCCCAGAACCCTGGCGTCACGTCCCGTGCCCACAATTCCGGTGGTAAACTCCCGGCCTGAAAGGTATTGTTCCACAAGGGCCGGCTGCCGGAATGTATCGATCAGTTTTTCACACACCCCGGCAAGCCGGTCCCGCCGGTCCACGATGGACCGGCCGCTGATGCCCTTGCCCGTTCCTTCAGCCACGGGTTTGACGAAATAGGGGGGGGCGAAATCGATTTTTTTTGCGTCCGCCGATGATTCCACCACCATGAAGTCCGGGGTGGGAAAGCCGTGGCCCCGGACCACATGTTTGGTCATGCCTTTGTGCAGGGTCAGGCCCATGACCACGGGGTCTGAAAACGTATAGGGGATGCGGTATAAATCTAAAATCGCCGGAACCTGGGCTTCGCGGGCAATACCAAAAAGTCCTTCACTGATATTGAACACCAGATCCCATCGGTCCCCCTGCACCAATCGTTCGGTGAGCTGCCAGGCGTTGCCGATGCGGTCCGTCGTATGCCCCATCCCCCGGAGGGCGGATTCAATGGCAAGAATCGTTTCCTCCCGATCGAATTCCGCAGTTTCTTCCCGGCTGTAGCCCATTGCCAGGTAGTCGGCCCGCAGGTCGTATGTCAGGCCGATCTTCATCCGCACCACCCGTCAAAAAAAGGGCGGAAGGCACGATCAGCAGCCATGGATGTCCCCTTGGAGCGGATTTTGATCAAATTCATCGGCAGTGTCGGGGTAACGAAAAATTTTATCCTCATAATTGCATAACACCAGGTCGTTTTCCTGACGACCCATCACATAGTTCGGCATGACCGGAATCTTACCGCCGCCGCCTGGGGCGTCCACCACATAGTTGGGCACTGCATACCCGGATGTGTGGCCCCTCAGCCCGCGAATGATTTCCATGCCTTTTTCCACGGTCGTCCGGAAATGGCTGGTCCCGGTCACCGGATCGCACTGGTAGAGATAATAGGGCCGGACCCGCATTTTCATTAAATGGTGCACCAGGTCCTGCATGGTGTCCACATTGTCGTTGACGCCTTTAAGCAAAACCGTTTGCGAGCCTAAGGGGATCCCTGCATCCGCCAGCAGCCGGGTTGCGCGATAGGCTTCGGGCGTGCATTCATCCGGATGGGTAAAATGCAGGCTCATCCACAGGGGATGATATTTTCGAAGCATTTTCACCAATTGCGGAGTGATGCGCTGAGGAAGCACCGCCGGTACCTTGGTGCCGATGCGGATGATTTCCACATGGGGAATGGCCCGGATTCGGGAGATCACCCAGTCCAGTTTTTTATCGCTTAATGTCAGCGGATCACCGCCGGACAGCAGCACGTCCCGGATGGTGGGGGTGTTGCGGATATACTCAATGGCTTTTTCCAGGCGCGAACCGCCGGCATGAATGTCCCCCCGTCCGATCATCCGGGAGCGGGTGCAATACCGGCAATACACGGAACAAAAATCGATCAGGAGCAGGAGCACCCGGTCCGGATAGCGATGCACAAGCCCGGGCACCAGGCTCTGACCTTCTTCATTCAGGGGGTCATTGGCTTCCCCCGGCACCTTGAACAGTTCGTGCACCGTTGGGATCACGGTCCGCCGGAGGGGATTGTCCGGTTCATTCACCGGCAGCAGGCTCATATAATAGGGGGTGATGCCTAGGGGAATTTTGACGTTTAAATTATTAAACGCGCTTTGTTCTTCATTGGAGAGTTTTAGAAAACGATTCAACTGGGTGGGGGTGCTGATCCGGTTTTGGATCTGCCATTGCCAGTTGTTCCATTGTTTATCGGTAATGTCCGGGAAAAAGCGTTTACGGAAGGAGCGCTTTCTGCTCAAGGCTTCCTTATGGATCTGGCGGGGAAATGAGGGAAGGGTTAACTGCCGATCAGGGATAAAAAATGAAGATATCGGGTTCAGCACACGGTGACGGCGTCTACTGGGAGGCTCCTCTTCCTGTTCCAAAAATGGAGATTGCTGATTTTCCGGCGTTATCTGCTGCATTGATTCTCTCCTTGGTGTTTATCCTGATAGTGTTGGTTCAACGGTCGCAGGGTCCAGCGGCCGAAAAAAAAGCGCCCACCATTTTTTGAAAAATTACTGTAACTATTTATACGGTGAAGCGCCATCATATCTGGAGCCAAAAATATCTGAATGTTATTTTGCTACGTAAACCGGGATTTCATAAAAAGCACCTGTGTTGCGCGAACGACAAATAGTTGTTTTTTTCACGTATATGATCTCATGTGAATAGCTTGTCAATTAAAAAATGAATTATTTTTCAGGTCTTTTCGGGCGCAGATTTTTTGCTTCCCGGAGGAGGGACATCATGTTCGGGACAGGGATTTTATTATTTAATTTTTATATTTATTAACAGATAGTTATTGGCTTTTTGGGTGGCTAAGGTGTTGTTCAAGAAAACGGATAAACTCCCGGCACAGTGGGGAGGCGGTACGATCCTTGTGGCTGGTCAGATAAAAATGGCGTTTGAGGTCCACGTTTTTGATGGTCAGGGCTTTGAGAGAACCTCCAGCCAGCTCTTCCGCCACAGCGATGGTTGACAGAATCGAAATGCCGACATGGTTTTTGATTCCCTGGATCACCGCCGCAGTGCTGCCCAGCTCCGCAATGACATGCAAAGAGAAAATATCCTTGTTGCGGGTGGAAAAGCTTTTCTGAATGGACTGAAGGGTGCCGGAACCCTGTTCCCGGATGATAAAAGGCTCGGACATCATCATCTCAAGGCTGACCTGTTTTTTATCAGCCCACGGATGGTCGGCGGGAACTATCAGGCGCATATCGTCTTCAACCAGTTTCTGCTGATGGATTTTGTGCGAATCGGTTTGCGCCCCCACCACGGCGAATTCGATCCGGTAATTTAAAATTTCATCGATGATTTGTTCCGTATCACCGACAATCACGGTGATGTTGACATCGGGGTATTGCTTGACAAACCGGCCGATAGTGTGGGGAAGAATATAGCTGCCCGGAATGGTGCTGCCGCCCATAACCAGGCGACCGCTGATGTTGCCCGTGAATTCGGCCATGGCGGTTTCGGTTTCCGCAAACAGGGCGATGAGTTTTCCTGCATAGGCATAAAGCAGTTCGCCGGCTTTGGTGGGCAAGGCCTGTTTCCCCAGCCGATCAAGGAGCTTGCAGCCATAATAGGATTCCAGCTCTTTAATGTGACTGCTGATGGTGGGCTGGGTCAGGCTGACGGCTTTGGATGCGTTTGAGAATCCTTTCATTTCAACCACTTTTTGAAAAACTTTAAGATGCCAAATATCCATGTCATGCCCGCCTTTAATGCCCAGATATTGATTTTTTCAATCGTAAATCCATTTTCTATTGAAATTTACAATTTGAATTATTGACTATAGAAATATATATTTATCAATATTAAACATCAATCATAAAAATACTGGGAGAATACCATGAAAACAATTGACGCCCGGAAACTGGCGTGCCCCGCGCCGGTGCTGGCGGCAAAGCAGGCCATTGAAAATGAGCATCCGGCAGGGATACAAATCCTTGTTGACAATGACGCCGCACGCCAGAATGTCATGCGGTTTTTAGAATCCCAGTCCTATCAAACGTTATTTGAAACGGATGGTCCTGATTTTCGTATCACCGGAACCACTGATCAAGTATCACCCCCCGCATTTGCGCCGGATAAAACTCCTGATTCCAGCGCCCAGAAAATCATGGTCATGGTGACGACGGACCGCATGGGATATGGCGATGATGTGTTGGGACAAAAACTCATGGTGAGCTTTTTGAAGACACTTAAGGAAATGGGCCCTGATCTGTGGCGGCTGGTGTTCGTCAACAACGGGGTGAAGCTGACGGTAACAGGCGCAGACACGCTGGGGAATTTAACGGAAATTGCCCGATCCGGCGTGACGATCCTGGTCTGCGGCACGTGCCTGACGCATTTCAACCTGCTTGAGGCCAAACAGGTGGGTGAGACCACCAATATGTTGGATATTGTGACGGCCATGCAGTTGGCGGACAAGGTGATCAATATTTAGATGATTCAGCGAAGTGCCGTTTGCCTCCCCTCACTGGCCAGCTCAGCGACCCATGGCCTCCATGGTCCAGTTTTTGGATGTGGGTGTCAGCGTCGCCCACAAGGGCCTGGCCAGGCCGCTTGTATTCAGCCATGATATAATGCAGTTCCTGCCGCTTCCATGGGCGTATAAATGGCGCCCATTTTCGGAAGAGATACGCCATTTCTTGCTTCATAGTTCATCCAATGCAATCCTCCCACGATATCACGCTGTAATTTGACTTTTGTACTTTGCCGTCCTAATTTAATATCTTTAATGATACTGTTAAAATGAACGCATATATTTACCTTAAAAAACGAGGGCGACTATGAGCGTTAACCAGATACGATTTAACGGAATCAACCACCTGGCGTTTGCAACCAACGACATGGACGCCACTATCCGCTACTGGCGGGATTTGCTTGGGCTGCGATTGATTGCCGGGATCGGAGACCGCCGCTATCGGCACTATTTTTTCGAACTCTCCGAAAACGACATGATCGCTTTTTTCGAATGGCCGGATGTGGCCCCGATTCCTGAAAAAGATCATGGGGTTCCGGTAAAGGGCCCGTTTTGTTTTGATCACGTGTCTTTGGGTGTGGCGGATGCAGACATGCTATGGGCACTCAAGGACCGGATAGACGCAGCCGGGTTCTGGATTTCGGAAGTCATGGACCATGGCTTTATCCATTCGGTGTATTCGTTCGACCCCAATAATATCCCGGTTGAATTCAGTGTCCAGGTCGAGGCGCTGGATTTGCGAAAAACTCCCCGAATGAAGGATCCGCATCCATCCCGGTTTGCCCTGGAAGGACCCGAACCTGTTCCCGGCTGTTGGCCTGAAGTTGTGTTTCCAACACCCGCATCGGAAAAAGAAATTTTTCCGGGGGAAGGCTTGGTGCTGTCACAATTATCTGATAATAATGATGAAATATAAATTTTTACCTACATAAATGACGGATGTGAATGATTCAAGGAGGAAATCGAATGAAGCTTTTGATCATCGGCGGCGTGGCCGGAGGGGCTACGGCGGCTGCCAGGGCCAGACGGTTGAGTGAAGATGCGGAAATTATTCTGTTTGAGCGGGGGGAATTCATCTCGTTTGCCAATTGCGGATTGCCGTATTATATCGGCGAGGTCATTAAAAAACGGGACAGTCTGCTGGTCACCACGGTCGATGCCTTTAAAAAACGATACAACATCGATATCCGGGTGTTTACGGAAGTGACGGTCATTGACCGTAAGCATAAAACAGTTGCGGTGAAGGATATCAGGAGCGGTGGGACATACCATGAATCCTATGATAAAATCATTCTCTCCCCCGGTGCGGAACCTTTTAAGCCGCCCATCGAAGGGATTAACGCGGACAATATTTTTAATCTGCGCAATATTCCCGATTCCGACCGCATTAAGACGTTTGTGGATACACGCAAGCCTGAATCCGCAGTGGTGGTGGGCGGCGGGTTTATCGGTCTGGAAATGGCGGAAAATTTAGTTATTCGCGGTGTTAAGACCACCATTATCGAAAAGCTGGACCAAGTCATGCCGTCCCTGGATCATGAAATGTCCTGTTTCTTGTCCGCCCATCTCAAGGAGAAAGGCGTGGAATGTGTACTCTGCGAAGGCATAAAGTCGTTTTCCCAGGAAAACGGGCGGCTCCAGGCCCATACGGACAAGGGGCGAACCTTTGAGTGTGATCTGGCGATTCTGTCCATCGGCATCAAACCGGAGAACCGTCTGGCACGGGAGGCGGGGCTTGAGATCAGCCCAAAGGGCGGGATTCGGGTGGGGGCCACCATGCAGACATCCGACCCGGATATTTATGCGGTGGGTGATGCGGTGGAAGTCACGGATTACAGCACCGGTTTTGCGACCATGACGGCTCTGGCAGGCCCGGCCAACAAGCAGGGCCGGATTGCAGCGGATAATGTCATGGGCCGAAGCAGCATTTTCAGGGGAACCCTTGGCACATCGGTGGTGAAAATGTTCGAATTGACGGTTGCGACCACGGGCGCCAACGAGCGGTTTCTGAAAAACAACAACATTCCGTTTTTGTCCAGCTACACCCATTCCGGGTCCCACGCATCCTATTATCCCGGCGCGGAAATGATGGCCATCAAGCTGCTGTTTTCACCGGGTTCCGGCAAGGTTCTGGGGGCGCAAATTATTGGCAAACAGGGCGTGGACAAGCGCATTGACGTGATCGCCACCGCCATTCACGGCTCAATGACCGTGTATGATCTGGAAGAGCTCGAACTGGCTTACGCACCGCCGTATTCTTCGGCCAAGGACCCGGTCAATATCGCCGGATTTGTGGCCGCCAATATCCTGAAAGGGGATGTCCGCAACATCAACTGGAATGAACTGTTGGATCTGGATCCGGATACGGATGTGTTGATCGACCTGAGAAACAATGATGAATTGAAACAGGCGGGCGTTATTGCAAATGCAATGCATATTCCGCTGCCCGAACTTCGGGACCGGTTAACTGAACTTGATCCGGATAAAAATTATATTCTGTTCTGCGCCATCGGGCTTCGGGGGTATGTCGGGTATCGCATCCTGTCCCAGAAGGGGTTTAACGCCAGAAACCTGGCCGGGGGATACAAAACATTGCTGGGCGCGCGGGAAAAAATTATGGCCGAATCCCCAGCCACGCCCCTGTGGACAGCCGAGTGATTAACAGGTGGCGATGAGTTTTGTGATGACGGCAGATCCGGATCAATTTAACGGATCCGGGCTTTTTTAACCTGTAATAAATAGGAGGACGGGAAGATGACCAGTCACATTCTGATTGCTTTTGATGATTCGGATAACGCCATGCGGGCCGTTGATTTTGTCGGAACGCATGTATCCCCCTGTTGCAGCATTACGTTGTTTACGGTGCTCCCGGACTCCGAGAGTTTATGTGCAATGCAAAGTCCTGAGTTGATCCCGTATTTTATAGAACAGCAAAGTGCCTTTTGTACCCTGGAAGAAAAAAAGAAAGAGTTGTTAATGGCCGCGCAGCAAAAAGCCAGAAATTGCCTGGTTAATTACGGGTTTAACGAACATTTGATTACGATAAAATCCAATAAGCATGAAAAGGGGATTGCAAGAGACATTATTGATGAAGCCAATGGCGGGTTATATGACCTGATTGTGCTGGGGAAAAAAGGCCAGTCCGCAATCAAGGAATTTTTCCTGGGCAGCGTTTCTCAAAAAGTACTCAACAGCGTGAAGAAAGCAAGCGTGCTGCTGGTGGATTAACCGTTTATTTGATGGGGGAATCCATGAAAATTTTAATCACCGGCTGTTCGGGTTTTGTGGGAACCCGGTTGACGAAATATTTGATCGATCGGAACCATCGGGTGACGGGAGTGGACGCCGTACCCACCAAAGGAAGCTATAAAGAGGATGCATTTCAGTTCATAGAGGCGGACACCACCCGGCCGGGCGACTGGCAGCAGGCATTGGATGAAGTGGATGCGGTGGTCAATCTGGCGGGAAAGAATATTTTTCATCTGTGGAATGACAAGTATAAAGCACTCATTTACGACACCCGGATTCTGACCACCCGCAATGTGGTTGCCGCCCTTCCGCACAACCGGAACATCACCCTTGTCAGTGCTTCGGCGGCGGGTTTTTATGGGAACCGGGGGGAGGAAGTTCTTGATGAGTCCAAAGCTCCCGGAGATGATTTCTTGGCCCGCGTGTGTGTGGACTGGGAACAGGAGGCATTAGCCGCAAAAAGCAAGGGGGTCCGGGTGGTGGTGCCCCGGTTTGGTGTTGTACTCGGTAAGAACGGCGGGGCTCTGGCGAAAATGCTGCCGGCCTACCGGATGTTCGTTGGCGGACCACTCGGCAACGGAATGCATTGGTTCCCGTGGATTCATATGGCGGATTTGCTGTCAGCCATTGAATTTGTGATGGTGCATGGGGAAATTGAAGGGCCGTTGAATTTTTGTTCCCCCAACCCCGTGCGCAATGGGGAATTTTCCAGAACCCTTGCCCGGGAGCTTGGCAAACCGGCTTTCATGCGGACCCCGGCTTTTTTGCTAAAGCTGCTTGCCGGTGAATTGGGGGGCGTGCTGTTAAGCAGTCAGCGGGCCATTTCAACCCGGTTGTTATCCCAGGGGTTTACATTTAAATATCCGGATGTGTCAGGTGCCATACGGGCCTCTCTTTGATATCCGTCCATTGATGCTTATTATTTCCAACACAGAGTTTATACTGCTTAGATGAGGAGGCGATGATCATGGAAACCAAGATATTTGTAGTGCCGAATATATCGTGCGGCCATTGTGTCAGGACTATTCAAAATGAGTTGACGGAAGTGCGGGGGGTCGATTCGGTTTTGGGAGATGCGGAAAACAAGACCATCACGGTTTCGTGGTCTGATCCTGCGACCGAATCCGAAATCCGTAACATATTGCAATCCATTAATTATCCGGCGGAATAGCATCATGGCTACACAGCGTGTTCATATGGCCGTGACCGGAATGACCTGCGCCAACTGCGCGGCCAATATCGAACGTAGCGTGAAAAAACTGGCCGGGGTGGCGGAAGCCCGGGTGAATTTTGCCGCCGAAACCGTTGACGTTGATTTTGATGATGTTCAGGTGAACACCGACCGGATTGTTCAGCAGATTGAAAAGGCCGGTTATGGCGCGATTGTTCCGGACACGACGGGAGTTTCGGGTGATGCGGAAGATAAGGAAGCGGTCGCCCGGGACAGGGAAGTGCGTCAGCACATCCGAAAATTTGCGATTGGCGCGATTTTTACGGTTCCGCTGTTTATCCTCTCTATGGGCCGGGATATGGGATTTTTCGGCCATTGGAGCCATGGGCCGCTGATGAATTGGTTTTTCCTTCTGCTGGCGACCCCGGTGCAGTTTTATACGGGTTGGGATTATTATGTGGGCGGGTGGAAAAGCCTGCAAAATAGAAGCGCCAATATGGACGTGCTGGTGGCCATGGGATCTTCGGCCGCCTATTTTTTTTCAGTGGCGGTGCTTTTGGTACCGCATCAAAACGGCCACCTGTATTTTGAAACATCCGCTGTGATCATCACCCTGATTAAACTGGGCAAACTGCTGGAAACCAGGGCCAAGCGCAATACCGGAAAATCCATCCGCAAACTGATCGCGCTGAGGCCCAAAACCGCATCTGTGATTAAAAACGGTGCGGAGCAGGAAATTCCCATCTCAAAAGTGGTGGCAGGAGATGTTCTGGTGGTCCGGCCGGGCGGCCGCATCCCGGTGGACGGGCAAGTGACGGAAGGTGCATCATCCGTGGATGAAGCCATGTTTTCAGGCGAGCCCCTGCCTGTGGATAAACTGCCGGGGGATAGGGTGATTGGCGGCACCATCAACCGGGAGGGGATGTTAAAATTCACAGCGACCCGTGTGGGACGCGATACGGCCCTGGCCCGGATCATCCAGCTTGTCCAGGACGCCCAGGGCAGCAAGGCGCCGATTCAGGCCTTGGCCGATCGGGTGGCGGCCGTATTTGTCCCATTGGTGCTGGCGGTATCGCTGATCACCTTTCTTGTGTGGTGGATTGCTGCCGGCGCATTCGTGCCGGCGATGATCCGGATGGTGGCGGTTCTGGTCATTGCCTGTCCGTGCGCCCTGGGACTTGCAACCCCCACGGCCATGATGGCAGGCATGGGCAAAAGCGCGGAACTGGGTATTTTATTTAAAAACAGCGCAGCTCTTGAGGTGGCGGCAGCACTGGATATGATTGCCATGGATAAAACCGGGACCATTACGGTCGGCAAACCCGTGGTGCACGATATTCTGGAATTTGGCCCGGCAGACCAATCGTCTGAAAAACTCCTGCAACTGGCCGCATCCGTGGAACTCGGATCTGAACATCCCATTGCCGGGGCCATTGTCAGTGAGGCAAGGAGCCGTAATCTTGAACTGCTGCCCGTCGACAATTTTAAATCGTACGGCGGCAACGGCGTTGATGCGGACATTGAGGGTGCATCCGTAAAAGTCGGAAGACCGGAATGGCTGAAAACGGCTGGGGTGGATATGACTTCAGCCGAAAAATCCATTCAGACGATGCAGGCACAAGCCAAAACCGTCATGGGCGTGGCACGGGATTTGAAGCTGCTGGGGGTGATTGCGGTTGCCGACGCCTTAAAACCCGATTCAGCATCTGCGATCACGGCGCTCCGGCATCAGGGGCATCAGGTGATCATGCTGACCGGCGATAATCAGACGGCGGCAGCGATTATCGGCGGGCAGGCAGGGGTGGACCGGGTGGTCGCGGAGATCCGGCCGGAAGACAAATCTTCCAAAATATTTGAATTTCAACAAAATCAGTTGAAAATAGGAATGGTCGGAGACGGCATTAACGATGCCCCGGCCCTGGCCCAGGCGGATGTTGGATTTGCCATCGGCACGGGAACGGACGTTGCCATTGAAACCGCTGACGTGATTTTAACCAGTGGAGCCCTTACCGGCGTTCCCCGGTCCGTGGGATTAAGCCGGGCCACCATGCGGACGGTCCGGCAGAATCTGTTCTGGGCCTTTGGATACAATGTGGTGCTCATCCCCATTGCCGCCGGCATCCTGTATCCTTTTGAAGGCATTCCGGGGTTTTTGCAGCAGCTCCATCCCATGCTGGCCGCGTTCGCCATGTCCCTCAGCAGCATTTCCGTGGTGACCAACAGTCTGTTGCTCAGCCGCCTTCACATTGATGAGTAAAACCCAATAAAAGGAGGAATTCTCCATGAACATTGATAAACTCGTTTTTCGCATCGCCGGAAGTTTTGTGCTGATCAGTCTTTTCCTTTCCTGGGCCCACAGCCCTTACTGGCTATGGTTCACAGCGTTTGTGGGCGCCAATATGGTGCAGTCTTCTTTTACCGGATTCTGCCCAATGGCTAAACTTTTGAAAAAATTAGGCATTAAGCCAGGGAATGCCTTTGAATAAATGAGAAAAAAACTTGAGCGCCTCTATGATCAGTATAACCAAAGACGGTATGTCCATCCGGATCCTTTGGAATTTCTTTATAATTATAAAGAGTTGAGGGACCGGGAAATCGTCGGTTTGATCGCGTCCGCCCTGGCTTATGGAAAAGTGGCCCAGATACTTAAAAGTGTGGGTGCGGTGCTGGAAAAGATGGGGCCGTCTCCGTTTGCGTATTTGCAGTCGACGCCGTCAGTCCGGATCGTTTCGGATTTTCAACCCTTTGTGCACCGGTTTGCTAAAGGACCGCAACTTTCGGCGTTTCTTATGGGGATTCAACAGGTTATCCTGGATTATGGATCATTGTATAACTGTTTTCTTTACTGTTTTAATGACCGTTTCAGCCGGACGGATGAAACCATTTTGCCGGTCCTGGCCCTGTTTTCAGAAAAAATTATTCAGGGGTCGAGCGTGGCGTCAGGCAGTTGCAGCCCCGGACATTTGGTGCCGTGCCCCGAAAAAGGGAGCGCCTGTAAACGATTGCACTTGTTTTTGCGCTGGATGGTGCGAAAGGACGCCGTTGATCCCGGTGGGTGGGACGATGTCCCTCGCTCAGCCCTGATCATTCCCTTGGATACCCATATGTTCCGCATCGGAAAAGCCCTGGGCCTGACTTTCCGGAACCAGGCCGACCGTTTGGCTGCACTGGACATATCCGTCGGTTTTAAGCAGTGGTCGCCGGATGATCCGGTGAAATATGATTTTGCCTTGACCCGGTTCGGCATCCGGAACGATCTGGATGGACATGACGCATTGGTCAGGCAGCTTGACATGTGATTTTGGAATTTATTGCTGAAAAAATGAAATTTTAATTGACCGGATGTTTTAAATTTGTTAGAAAGCCTGATTAATTTAATTGTGGGGATGTAGCTCAGCTGGGAGAGCGCGGCGTTCGCAATGCCGAGGTCAGGGGTTCGATCCCCCTCATCTCCACCACCTCTTAAATTTGAGAGCCTGCTTGTTATCAGGCATGCCCCTTATCCAATTCCCGATATAAAGCGTGGCCCCATTGCGTTTTACTCCTGCATGTAATCTTTCCCCGGTTTGGCGGGGTAATTTAATCTCAAATGTTTGGCCTCAATATAAAAGGATGACCTTATGACAACACGCACTGCCGAAGTCGAACGGTCGACCAAAGAGACAAAAATCAAAGCGGAACTGGTGTTGGACGGCAGCGGGACACATGAAATCGCCACGGGCATCCCTTTTTTTGACCACATGCTGACCTTGTTTTCCGTTCATGGGTTTTTTGATTTAAAGCTGAAAGCCATCGGTGATATCGAAGTGGACTATCATCATACCATGGAAGATGTCGGCCTTGTTCTCGGCGAGGCTTTTGCAAAATCTCTGGGAGACAGAAAAGGCATTCAGCGATACGGCTATGCGGTGGTTCCCATGGACGACGCCCTGTCAACAGTGGCCATTGACCTGTCCAACCGTCCGTATCTGGTGTATGTCATTCCTGAATTGTTTGCGCTTCAGTCAACCGCTTATTCCAATTTATTCAAGGAGTTTTTCCGGGCGTTTTCAAACAGGGCCGGAATGAACCTGCACATTCATGCGGTTTATGGAGAAAATGATCACCACGTCATCGAATCCATTTTCAAGGCGTTCGCCCGAGCGCTGGATCAGGCCGCGTCAACAGATGCTCGCGTCCGGCGGGTGCATTCGTCCAAAGGGTTGTTATGATAGTTATTCCGGCAATTGATATCAAAAACGGGAAATGTGTCCGGCTCTTGCAGGGCCGGATGGATGCGGAAACTGTATTCTCCGACGATCCGGCGGCCATGGGCGCGCGCTGGGAAGCAGAGGGAGCGCAGTTAATCCATGTCGTGGACCTGGATGGGGCTGTGGGCAAGCGCCCGGTAAATTTGGAAACCATCCGGGGTATTATCGATCGCGTGAGTGTTCCGATCCAGGTGGGGGGCGGGATTCGCGATATTGAAACCATAAGGATGTATATGGACCAGGGCGTCTCCCGGGTGGTGATCGGCACGGAAGCCATTAAAAATCCGGACCTGGTTAAACATGCCTGCCGTGAATTTCCGAACCGCATTGTTGTGGGTATCGACGCCAAAGGCGGCAAGGTGGCCATCGAAGGCTGGACCCAGACCACCGGCGTTTCGGCCGTGGACCTGGCCAGACAGTTTGAAGATTGCGGTGTGGCTGCCATCAATTTTACCGACATCGAACGCGACGGTATGCGGAGCGGCCCGAATCTGAAAGAAACGGAAAAACTTGCCGCATCCATCTCCATTCCCGTCGTGGCTTCCGGAGGGGTTTCATGTCTCCAGGACATCATCAATCTGATTCCCCTTGAATCCGCCGGCGTTGTCGGCGTGATCACCGGACGCGCATTATATGACGGCAGCCTGGACTTAAAGGCGGCGATTGAAATGCTCGGCCATCAGTGATTGATTTTTTATCCGGGATTTCGTTTGACATGCATGCGATTGATACCTATTTTTTTTAAAGTCGGAGGTTCCTTTATTTGGCGACACATATTCCCGAAGAAAAGCTTCTGGAAATAAGAAGCGCTGCCAATATCAGCGATATTATATCTGAACGGGTTGTGTTAAAAAAAGCGGGCAAAGACCTTGTGGGTCTTTGTCCGTTTCATTCTGAAAAAACGCCTTCCTTTACGGTCAGTCCGGTAAAACAGATTTTTCACTGTTTCGGGTGCGGTGCCGGTGGGGACGTGTTCAGCTTTTTGATGAAACATGACGGCATCGGGTTTTCAGATGCCGTTTCTTCTCTGGCACGCCGGTATGGCATTGACCTGCCCACCGGTGACATGACGCCGTTCCAGAAAAAAGCGATTTCCGAACGGCAGCAACTGTTTGATTTAAACAAACGGGTCATGGCCTTTTTCATTTCCAGGCTTGCCGATCGGGACCAAGGCGAAAAAGCAAGGGCTTACCTGGAAAAAAGGGGATTTACCCAGGAGATCATCAAACAGTTCGGTCTCGGATTTGCCCCGAATGAATGGGACGCGCTGGTGCGATTTTTTCAGAAAAACCAGGTTCCGCAATCAATAGCGGAAAAAACCGGATTGATCATTCCCGGCAAAAATCAGGGCTTTTATGACCGGTTCCGAAACCGGGTCATGTTCCCGATTTTTGATGTGACCCATCAGATCATCGGGTTTGGGGGAAGGGTGCTGGATGACTCAAAACCCAAGTATTTGAATTCGCCGGAAACCCTTATTTACAGCAAAAGCCATTCATTGTTCGGCGCCCAGGCAGCAAAGAACAAAGCCAGGGAAACCGGATGCGTTTACATTGTCGAGGGCTATTTTGATCTGCTGGCGATGCATCAGCACGGCATCACCAATACGGTGGCAAGTCTCGGCACGGCCTTGACGGCGGAACATGTCCGGCTGCTCAGGCGGGGTTTTGCCCAGAAAGCGTTTCTGCTCTTTGACTCGGATGAGGCCGGCCTCAAAGCCGCTCACCGGAGCGTGTCCCTGTTCATGAATGAAGCCATGAATGCTGCGGTAATGGTTCTGCCCAAAGGGTATGATCCGGACTCCTATATGTTTGAGTTCGGGCGGGAGGCTTTCGAAGCCCTGTCCGCAAAAGCGGCCGGCATGGTGGAGTTTCTGATCGAATCTGCGGTGGCCGCCAACGGCCTTTCCATGGAGGGCAAGGTCCGGATTATTTCCGAATTGACAGGCCCGTTGGCGGGAATCAACGATCACGTGGCACGGTCCATCTACATCAAATATCTCTCGGAACGCATCGGGGTGGATGAAACCGCCATTGCTGAAAAAATTGAAACCGAGGGAAGGCGTGCTGCGTATGCTCAATCATCCGCTCATCCCGCTCCCCAGGGCGGGACAGGGCTCCAGGAATGCAAAGAAAGCGCTATCTCACCGGAAATGAACCGGTTTGAAAGACAAATCATGTCGATGATGTTGAAGTTTCCCGGCATTTTGCCGGAGATCAAAAAACGCCGGGTTCTGGAGTATTTCAGTGACAAGCAACTGATCGCAATGGGAAATGTATTGCTCGAACATCCTGTCATCACTCAGGATGACTTGTCCGGACTGATGAACCGGCTGGCGTCCCCGGACGAGCAAAAAATGATGGCGTCGTTGGCCATTGGTGATGACTGCTGGGATTATGAAACGTGTGACAAACTGCTCTGCCAGTTTATGAACAGCCGGCTGCGCAGGCGGGGCAGTCTGCTGAACCAGATAAAAGCGGCTGAAAAAAATAACGACGAGGCATTGTTGTTTGAATTGTTGAGAAAAAAACAGGCTCAACAGGCACAGCGTGCCAATCGTTGACCAAAATATTAGACCGGATATGGATTTGACGTTCCCTTTTTACAGAACGAAAATCATTCTCATTACAGGGTAATTTCAGGAGGCATGGATTTATGGCAAAAAAGCCCACGAAAAAAAAAGGTGAACCTGAGGAGATTCAGGATGACAATTCGGATATGAATCCGGACAATAATCATGAAAATGATATGGATAAACTGGTTTCCAAGGGCAAGGAACAGGGGTATTTGACCCTTGACCAGATCAGCAAGGCGCTTCCTGATGAAATGATGACCCCGGATCAGATTGATGAGACCCTGATGTGGTTTGATGACCGGGACATTGAAGTGGTGGAGAAAAAGAAAAAACTGACCGCATCGGAAACCAAGGATGACGATGACCCGGATAAGATTGCAGATGGCGATGAAATCGATTCCCTGTCAACCTACGGCACGGTCACGGATCCTGTGAAGATGTACCTTCGCGAAATGGGCATGGTCACCCTCCTGTCCCGTGAGGGGGAAATCGTCATCGCCAAAAAGATTGAAGCCGGGGAGCAGGAAGTGCTGCGGGCCATGCTCGAAACGACATTGGGCGTGGACAGCATTATTAACCTCGGGGACCAGATTGCCGCCGGAACCCTTCGCCCCAAGCATGTGCTGCGGGATATCGATGAAGGGGACACCATTGTGGATGAATCGATCCAGATTGAAAAATTTCTGGAAATGATTGACGCCATTAAGCAGATCGATGAGGAAAACCAGGATCTGAGGGAAAAACTGTTTACCGCCGGCGAGATGGATCCGGAGGAGTTGCGCAGGATCAAGCGGTCGATCCGGCGCAGAAACCGGAAAATTTTTGAGCATTTTAAAGAGTGGCGGCTGGAAAGCAATGTGATTGACGGCATCGAGGAAATGATTCTTGAACAGGTGGAATGGTTTGACACCACCAGCAAGGTATTCTGCAAATGCGCTGCGGTATTTGACGCTCCGGTTTCGGATGTCCGGGACCAACTGGGCGAAAGTGATAAAAAGTATGCCGATTGGGCCTGCACCTGCTCTGCGCTGCCGAAAAAGGAAATCATCGATATATTTAATGACCTGAAGGCGCTTAATCGTCAGATTGAGGAACGGGAGTCGGAGCTTAAAGCCGATATCCGGACATTGAAACGGGTCATCACCAGTATCGAAGAAGGCCGTCTTATGGCGAAAACGGCAAAAAGCGAGCTGGTGAAAGCCAATTTGCGTCTGGTGGTCAGCATCGCCAAAAAATACACCAACCGCGGATTGCAGTTTCTGGACCTGATTCAGGAAGGCAATATCGGGCTCATGAAGGCGGTGGATAAATTTGAATACCGCCGCGGCTATAAATTTTCCACCTACGCGACGTGGTGGATCCGCCAGGCCATTACCCGGGCCATCGCCGATCAGGCGAGGACCATCCGGATTCCCGTTCATATGATTGAAACCATCAACAAGCTCATCCGCACCTCCAGATACCTGGTCCAGGAACTCGGGCGCGAACCCACGCCTGAAGAAATCGCCGACAAAATGGAGGTGCCGCTGGATAAAGTCAGAAAAGTGCTCAAGATCGCCAGGGAACCGATTTCTTTAGAGACGCCCATCGGCGAGGAAGATGACAGCCACTTGGGGGATTTCATCGAGGACAAGACGTTTATGCTCCCGTCCGATGCGGCCATCAGCATGAATCTTTCCGAACAGACCCGAAAAGTGCTCGCCACCCTGACGCCCAGGGAAGAGAAAGTGTTGCGCATGCGGTTCGGGATCGGGGAAAAGGCCGATCATACCCTGGAGGAAGTGGGCAGTGACTTTGCCGTGACCCGGGAACGCATCCGGCAGATTGAGGCCAAGGCTTTACGGAAATTGCGGCATCCCACCCGGAGCCGGAAGCTCAAACATTTCATTGATTCATAACAATATACCGCTTGACAAGTTCATGACAAAGCATATAGAAATTTTGATTTACAAAAACCATTATGACGGGCCCATAGCTCAGCTGGAAGAGCCACCGGCTCATAACCGGTCGGTCCCTGGTTCGAACCCAGGTGGGCCCATTCACTATCGATGATTTATTTTAACCAATATATCCGTCAACAACACAATCAAAGTCGAATCGATAGGTATTTCAGGCGTGGAGGCACAGCACTCCGCGCCTTTTTTATGCGCACAGGTTTGAACAACCTGAAAATTTTTATGCATGGATTAACCGAATGACGGTGGTTAACGATATCATTGCCCTGATGGAATCCGTTGCGCCCCAGCGTCTGGCGGAATCCTGGGATAATTCCGGGTTGCAGTGCGGGGACCGGACCTGGCCGGTCAAACATATTGTGGTGGCGCTGGACCCCAGTCTTTCGGTTGTTAAGGCCGCATGTGAAAAAAAAGCGGATTTGCTGATCACCCATCATCCGCTGATTTTCCGGGCCATCAAAAATATTGTTCTGGATTCGCCGGTGGGTGAAATTATTGAAATATCCATCCGCAACCGGCTGGCCATTTTTTCAGCCCATACCAATCTGGATAGCGTCAATGGCGGATTAAACGATCTTTTTGCTGAAAAATTAGGGCTTGAAAATTGTCGTTTCCTGGAGCCGGCCATTCTAAATGCCGATGCCATGACAAGCCTGCACGGACTGGGCCGTATCGGTGAATTGGCGTCTTCTGTGAATCTGGGCGCTTTGGCGGAGATGATAAAAACAACCTTTGGCCTGACCACCCTGAAAATCTCCGGACCGCTTTTGATGCCGGTAAAAAAAATCGCCGTATGCACGGGCAGCGGTTCAGGTCTGATGCATCAGTTTTTATCCACCGATGCGGAAGTTTATGTCAGCGGGGATTTAAAATTTCACGATGCAAAAGATGCAGAGACCCATCATCGCGCTTTAATTGATGTCGGGCACTTTGCTTCCGAGCAATTGATGATTTCGCTGATTGCAGGGCGCCTCTCGGACCGTTTCAAGGAAAAGGGCCTGAACGTGATCGTTGAAGAGCTGCGACTTGAAGCGGATCCGTTTCAATATGTATAAAAAGGCTTTTCAAATAGCCCCTAATGTAAAGATTCAGTGTCTATAAGTGATTATAAGTAATTAAAATAATTCAATAATATTGGATTTAATGATGACAAAAATTCCAAAAGAACAGATTGCGTTGCTGGTTGAATTGCAGGTCAAAGAGTCTGCGGCGGCCAAAATTCAATCAACACTGAATGCGCTGCCGGTAAAGATCGCCGAAATCGCCTCTGTGCTAAAAACATTTGAAGCAGCGATTGAAGCGCAAAAAGAGCGTCTGGTGGAGTTAAAGAAGGTCTATCGTACCTTTGATACTGATATCCGGACCAATCATGAACGCATCAAAAAACGGGAAGAACAGCTTCGGGCCTGCACAACCAATAAGGAATACCAGGCCATACTGAAGGAAATTGAAGACATTAAAAAGGCCAGTTCGCACATTGAAGATGATACCATCGCCTGTCTGGACACGATTGATACGGTGGAGAAGGCGCTCAAGGAAAAAGAACAGGAATATGCCAGTGAAGCGGAAGATGTTGCAAGACAGACGGCGGAGCTGGAAGCGGAAGCCGATGTGCAGCGGCAATCCTTAGATGAGATATTGTCGGTACGGCTCAGTCTTACGGAAAAAATTTTACCGGCATTGATCAAGGATTATGAATTCACCAAATCCCAGGCCAGGGGTATCGCCATTGTTGAGGTAAAAGAATGCATCTGCTCCGGGTGCCACATGAACATTCCGCCGCAAATGTATAACGAACTGCATCGGGGCGATGAATTGAGAACGTGCCCCCATTGTCATCGGATGCTTTATGTTATACAATAAAAATTTATAGAAACGGTTGGTGCCGTCTAAACGATCGCCGGATGCATATATTTGATCCGGAGGAAAGTCCGAACACCACAGGGCAGGGTGCTCCATAACGTGGAGTCGCGGCAACGTGAAGGAAAGTGCAACAGAGAGCAGACCGCCCAACTTGACAACGACTGCATGGCAGTTTACTGTCAGGCAGGGTAAGGGTGAAACGGTGCGGTAAGAGCGCACCAGTTTTCCGGGCGACCGGAAAAGCTTGGTAAACCCCACCCGGTGCAAGACCAAATAGGGGAGTGTCTGAGGGCGGCCCGTCCGAGCTCCCGGGTAGGTTGCAAGAGGTGATGGGCAATCATCATCCAGAGATGAATGATCGTTGCCCGGTGCGGGGTAACTCTCACCGGGAACAGGATTCGGCTTACGGACTGCACTGACCGTTTTTATATTTTATCTGATTCAATACAGTATTGCTATTTCAGCAAAACCATCCGAATTTTAATTTAAAATTTCGGTAAATTTTTTGGGAATACGACCATGCTCATCATCGAAGACCTGGCAGTGGAAGTCGGGGGTAAACCCATACTGAACCATATCAATATGGAAATCCCCGAAGGTGAAACCCATATTCTTTTCGGTCCCAACGGGTCCGGTAAAACCTCCCTCATGATGACGATTATTGGATTTTCCGGCTATACCGTCACCAGCGGGAAAATTATGTTCAAGGGCGAAGACATTACCTACATGCCCATTCATGAGCGCTCGCGCTTAGGGATCGGCGTTTCTTTCCAGCGTCCCCCAACCATCAATGGACTCAAGACCCGTGATCTAGTGGCCCTGTGTGCCCGCAAGAAGGCGGCCGATGTGGAGGGGCTGGCGGCAATGCTGAATTTTACGTCATTTCTGGATCGGGATGTGAACCATCATTTTTCCGGCGGTGAGATCAAGCGCTCGGAACTCCTTCAGCTCATGGCCCAGGAGCCGGACCTGGCGCTTCTGGACGAACCGGAATCCGGAGTGGACCTGGAGAATATCGTGCTCCTGGGGGATATGGTCAATACCTTGCTGGAACGGGGCGTCAAGTATCCGAAAGGCATTCTGGAACATGCCCACCAGAAAAAAAGAACCAAGTCCGCGCTGGTCATTACCCACACCGGCCATATCCTTGACTACATTACCGCAGACAAGGGGCAGGTGCTGTATAATGGGCATTTGTGCTGTTCCAGAAACGCGAGGGAGATTTTAAAATGGATCAGGGAATACGGTTATGAGGAGTGTGTCCGATGCGCGATGTAGATAAAAAAAACAAACTGGACATTGACCTGAAGGTTTACGATTCCCAGGCCCCGGACCATGAATACGTTGCGGACCTGTCGCGGATTGAGTCCCTTGATGCGAACCACTGGCTCAATGTGGGGGTGGATATCAAAGAGGCCGACCGCGCCGGAACATTTATACAAAAAGACTGTTCCGTGATTCATTCCCGGTCTCAGAACCCGGACGTCGAAGTCATGGGCATTGAAGACGCCCTTAAAAAACACGACTGGCTTGAATCCTATTTATGGAAATATATTTCCCCGGAAAAAGACCAGTTCACCACCGCCGCAAAGAACCAGCCCATTCGGGGGTACTTTGTCCGGTCAATGCCCGGTGTCACCATACCGCAACCGGTTCAATCCTGTCTCTATATCGCCAAGGAAGGGTTCGCCCAGAATGTTCACAATGTGGTGATTGCGGAAGAAAATTCAACCATGCATATCATTACCGGATGTTCCACGTCGCCGCATCTCGTGACCGGACTCCATGTGGGTGTTTCTGAAATTTATGTCAAAAAGGGCGCCACCCTTCACTTTACGATGATTCATGACTGGGGGGAACAGATCAACGTCCGGCCCAGGACCGCCATTCATGTGGAAGAGGGCGGGGTGATCGTTTCCAATTATATTTCTCTGCATCCCGTCGGTTCCCTGCAAATGTCGCCGACCACCTATCTGGACGGCCCGAATGCCGTCGCCCGGTTTAACAGCATCCTGGTGGCTGCGGAAGGCTGCTATCTGGATGTGGGATCAACCGTTCATTTAAACGCCCCCGGCACCAAAGCGGAGATCATTTCCCGGGCCATTACGGTGGGCGGCACCATCATCGCCCGTGGTGAGATGATCGGCAGGGTTGCCGGCTGCAAAGGCCATCTGGAGTGCAAGGGCTTGATATTAAAAGAAGGATTAATGCATGCCATCCCGGAACTCCGGGGGCTGGTTCCGGGGGTGGAGATGTCCCATGAAGCGGCAGTTGGGAAAATCGATCAGCGGGAAATTGAATACCTCATGGCGCGGGGACTGGATGAAGACGAGGCGGTGTCCACGATTGTACGGGGATTTTTAAATGTGAATATCGAAGGGCTGCCTGCAGGCCTGGCCGCTGAAATCGACCGGGCGGTGACGGAAACCCAGAAGGACATGATGTAGGATTCCATATGGCGCGCGATCAGCATAGAATTATTCCGGAAAACAATTCATTTGAAGAAAAAGTCCGATTTTTTTCCCATGAATATCTCCGGTGTTTTTTGTATATCCAGAATTGCGATTCGTCGGACAATGTGTTCACCAAAAGCTTGTATTCCAAGCTGATCACCAGCTCCCACCTGCTTGAGGATTTTCTTGATTTCCATGGGGCCAAGAACAATTCCAGCTGGTATTTTTATCGGGAGCTGGCCGCCGCCGTCCGGCATATCAGTCTGGGGGGATATGCCCAGAAGCATATCAATAACCGGCTGAGGTTTTATGATATTGATAATCGTGAAGATTTCAGCCAGAACGGACTTGTGACCTTAAATTTCATGACCACTTCCCTGATGAAGCTGGCCCCGGCCATCATCGAAGAAGCCCGGAGTCTGGGAATCAAGCTGCCGGACAAGGGATATAAGGCCCAGCACTTTCCGAAAATCACCACCGGCGACATGCTGGACCATGATTTTGAGGATGAGCAGAAACATCAATACAACAAGCATGTGGTTCGTGTGGCCAATGATTTTATTTCCCTGGCCAGTGATTTTGACGCTTTTGAATTTGTGGATGTCTATGATCAGGTGGGACTGAAAGAGCTGGTGCCGCACCGGGTCAACGAGGTGGAGATCCGCCGTTTTGAAATGCGGGTCCACAACCTGCAATCATCGTTTGATTCTTATGTGATTCATGGGGGCTTTTTATACGGCAATCGGAACCTGAAACAGTTTCGTTCTTATTTTTCGGTCATTTATCATTTGCTGCAGGTGATGGGCCGCCTGCTTCATTTCTATGAGCGCCACCTCATTGATATCGGGTATAAATATATCTACACCCAGGCCCGGGAAAAACTCTCCGGGCTCGTTGATCCGGATATGCTGCTGGACTGCACCATTAATTACGGGTTGTATTATGTGAACCATTTTTTCTCTTCCGGTAAAGACGTGGCCCGGGAAATATTAAAAGACAATATCGAACGTACATCCATTACCGTGGGCATTCCAAAGAACATGGGGTTCCACTGCCGACCCAGCCTTATGGTGGCCAAGATCGTTCAGAATTACGGGGGCGAAGTCAAACTGATTGCCGGCGGAGACCAGTTCGACGCAAGCTCCGTGCTGGACATTCAATGGGCCGGCGGCAAAATTCAAAAAGAAAACATCCAGCAGGTCATGTTCGAGGGGGATGTGCGGGCCTTAAAAGACATTGAAACCCTTGCCGGCGTCAACTACGGTGAAGATCGGATGGGCAAGGGCATTCCGTTGCCGAAAAGCCTTCAATATCTTCGGTAGCGGTGCGTTTTCCATTTTGATGAAAGGGCGGTTATGGCACCTTCCACATCGACATCGGCTGTCATTGTCGCCGGCGGCAACGGCATACGGATGCAGGCGGATATCCGGAAGCAATACCTGGTTCTCGGAAAATTGCCTATTTTATGCCACACCCTTGCCGCTTTTGTGGCAAGCCCGCTCATTCATCATATCTATCTCGTTGTTCCTGAATCGGATTTTGCATTCTGCGAAAAAGAGGTGATTGCGCCAATCGGCGATCATCATCCGTCCGTTTATCTGGTCCCAGGAGGAAAGAACCGGCAGGAATCCGTTTATCACGGCCTTTCCGCGGTGAGCGGCATTGATGGGATTGTGGTGATTCATGACGGGGTTAGGCCGTTTGTAACCCCGCTTGAGATAGAAGCCTGCCTCCGGGGGGCTGAAAATTACGGGGCCTGCATTCTGGGAATCCCGGCAGTGGATACCTTAAAAAAAGTGGATGAAGACGGACATATCATCCAGACGGTGGCGCGGCAGCATATCTGGCGGGCCCAGACACCCCAGGCGTTCCAATATCAGTTGATTAAAAAAGCCCATGACCTTGCGATATCAAAGGGAATTACCGGAACGGACGACGCCTCCCTGGTGGAGCGTCTGGGCTTTCGGGTCCGGATGATTCCCGGCAGTCCCTGTAACATCAAAATTACCACGCCGGAAGATTTGATGATGGCCCAAGGGATACTCCAGGGGCGTTCCGGTCAATATACTTAAAGGAGAAGGCTATTATGGACACCCTGATGCAGATCATTCAAGAAAGACGGAGCATTCGCAATTTTTTCGACCAGCCCGTTCCGGAAGAATCCCTTCAGACGATACTGGCGGCGGTCCAGTGGACGCCTTCATGGGCGAATACCCAGTGCTGGGAAATCGTGGTGGTGAAAGACCCGAAAGTCAAAGAACGGATCCAGGCGGCTGTGCCTGCCTCCAACCCGGCGTCCAAATCCATATTAAAAGCGCCGGTGGTGCTGGCCCTGTGCGCCAAACGCGGGACATCCGGTTTTTATAAAGGCATGGTGACCACCAAATTCGGGGACTGGTTCATGTTCGATCTGGGGCTTGCCACCCAGAGCCTGTGCCTTGCCGCCCATGCCATGGGTCTGGGAACAGTGGTTGTGGGGTTATATGAACATGACAAGGTCAATGCGGCGCTTAACCTTCCGGAAGGCGTTGATAATGTTTGCCTGATTCCTTTGGGATACCCCGAGCGGGTGCCGGGCGCGCCCAAACGAAAAAATCCGGATGAGTTTGTGCATTACGATACGTTTTAAAAGGCGGTTTAGGCTGAAGGAGTTTAGGCTGAAGGGCGGCCTGAACAAATTTTTTTTAACGTGCCCATTTGGCTGATGATTGTGCATGAGTGATATTAAAAAATCAAAACAAGAACTTATTGATGAGCTGAGGCTGTTGCGCCGCCGGATCGAGGATCTTGCGGCCCTGGAGTCCGATCGCTTGTCAACCCAATCGGCACTGGCGAAAAGCGAGGAAAGATACCGGACCGTATTTGAAAATACGGGCACGGCAACTATTATTATTGAAAACGATATGACCATTTCCATGGTCAACGCAAAGTATGAAGAACTCACCGGATATTCGAAACAGGAAATCCAGGGAAGGATGAAGTGGACGGATTTTGTCGTTAAGGAAGATATTGAACGGATGAAACAGTATCATTTCAAACGACGGAAAGACCGAAGTTTGGCCCCCACCGAATATGAGTGCCGCGTGTTTGACCGTTTCGGCGAGGTCAAAGACGCGTATGTGCGCATTGATATGATTCCCGGAACCTTGTGCAGCGTCGGATCATTTAATGATATCACGGCCTTTAAGCAGACCGAAAAAGCACTCATTGAAAGCGAGCGCAAACTTTCCAAACTCATGGGCAACCTGCCGGGCATGGCGTACCGGTGCATTAATGATGCCTCCCGCACCATGAAATATGTCAGCGCCGGGTGCAAATGGCTGACGGATTATTCCCCTTTTGAATTAATCGATAATTCGAAAAAAGCCTATATGGACATGATCCATCCCGATGACCAGGACGATGTGTTTCATCAGATTCAGTCTTCACTGGCTTCCGGGCGTCCGTTTCAAATGGAGTATCGCATCACCACCGCTTCCGGAAAGCTCAAATGGGTATGGGAAGAGGGGCTGGGGATCGTCGCTGAAGACGGCTCCGTCAATGAAGTCGAGGGTTTTATATCCGACATGACGGAGCATAAAATGGAGGAGCAGCAGCTCCGGAAAGAAAATATCCGTCTCAAATCCAGCATCAAGGAACGGTATAAATTCGGTGATATTATCGGTAAAAACAGGTCCATGCAGGCGGTGTACGAGCATATTTCCAAAGCGGCGGCAACGGATGCCAATGTCATTATCTACGGCGAGTCCGGGACCGGAAAGGAATTGGTGGCCCGAGAAATCCACCGATTGAGTGACAACAGCGAGCGGCCGTTTGTTCCCGTCAATTGCAGCGCCATTCCGGAAAATCTCTTTGAAAGCGAACTTTTCGGCTATAAAAAAGGGGCCTTTACCGGTGCGGTCCAGGACAAACCCGGCTATTTTGACCAGGCGGACGGCGGCACGCTGTTTCTGGATGAAATGGGCGAAATCGGTCTTTCCGCCCAGGTGAAATTGTTGCGCGTGCTTGACGGCGGGGGTTACACGCCGGTGGGGGGCAATGAAGTCAAAAAAGCCAAAGTCCGCATCGTGGCCGCCACCAATCGGGATTTAAAAAAAGAAGTCCAGGCAGGCCGGATGCGGGAGGATTTTTTTTACCGGATTCATATCATTCCCATCACCCTCCCGCCTTTACGGGAAAGGAAGGATGACCTGCCTTTACTGATCGAGCATTTTCTGACCATCTATGCCACGAGTGAGAATATGCCGCTTCTGGACGGCAAGGTTCTGGGAATGCTTTATAATTATGACTGGCCGGGCAATGTGAGAGAACTGCAAAATGTGCTTCAGCGTTATATTACTTTGAAAACATTGGATTTTATGTCAACATCCGTTTCAAAATCCGCTTCGCTGGAAGAATTTAAGGCGGTTGACTTGCAGGAAGGTTCTGAATCCCTGGATCAGGCAGTGGAGAATTTTGAAAAAAATATTATTCTGGGTCTTCTTGAACAGAATAAATGGCAAAAAAACAAGGTCGCTTCGGTGCTGCAGATTGACCGCAAGACCCTGTTCCGGAAAATGAAAAAATATGGATTATTATAGCCCCTTTTTGACCGTTTATGCCCCATCGATTTAATTCTTATTAAATTCAAGATGTAATCGCTTATTTAAAAGAAATCCTGGGGCGTTATTGCCTCTTTTCTGTTTCTGCCCCAGGTATCCTGCCGATTATAAATCATCGATATTTGTTTTTCTGCCACATTGTGTTACTGATAAATTCAGGTTTTAACATGTTATTCATGATGGTTAGCTAATTTGAATGCCAATGAATCCGCGAAATGGCAATCTTGAATTAAAGATGGCATGCATGTTGCATTTAGTGTCCCTGTAAACGAAGACATTAAATCGCACCATCACTTATGACATTCATGACGGGCGCGTTGAATATGAAAATTTTATTAAGCGGTTGATATATATTAAGGAGGTATCCCATGTTGAATTTCATCAGTTATCGTCGTCGGAATAATCGGCAGGACATATTGTCTTTGGATTTCGTGCCCCTTTGCTTTTTGTACCCTTCGGAAAGCGGCAATTATGTCGGATTTCGCTCAACAGGCATCATGGACAAAATGGTTCACCTGATCAAGTCTGTGACTGCGAAAGGGAATAGAACGGATGCCGATCTGGCGTATTACAAGCGCGAGGCGGACTCCTTTTTTTAGTGTGAACAGATGAGGGATGGCTGTCGGCAATCCTTAAACCTCTGAAACTTCTGTTTAAGTGGGTTAAAAATACCGGGATATACTGCTTTTTGCGGTATATCCCGGATTTTTTTTGGGGGAACGGGATGAATTACCGCTGAAAGAAGATTGGCTCATAAAGCTGATATGTTTTGGCAATGTCAGTATGAAAAATATGGTGCGGTCGGTGATGGCGGCTAATGAGAGACAGGGCGCTCCGTCTCCGTAATCTTTTTTGCAGCGGCCTGAAATTTTTCCACCTGACGCCGATAATATGCCCGGTTTTCGGTGGCGTTCGCTATGGCTTGCTCCGCGGCAGTCAAAGCCCCCCGGATATCGCCGCTGGCATAATAACTTTCCGCTAAAGTATCCATAACATAGGACTCTCTGGATAATCCCGCGGCGCGCCGGGCCAGATCCAGGGCTTTTTTCGGGTTTCTGAATGCGGTGTTTTCACAGGTCGCATACAGCCAGGCCAGATTATTGAGGGCCTGAATGTTGTCCGGGGCCAGCCGGATGGCGTGTTCATAGGCCTGAATCGTCCGGTCATAGTTTTCTTCGCTCAGAAAAATATCTCCCAGCAATTGATACAGCTCCGGGTTGTTGTCGTCCGCGGCTATCTGATTTAAGACAGCGGCCTTTAAAACCTTTCTGCCGATCATCTCGCCTGCGCTGCTGTAATGAAGTTCCCATCCGATCCATCCCACCAGCAGCAGACCCGCAAGGTAGACGGCCATGCTTTTTTTGATTTTTCCATGATGCCGATTCACCAGGGAAGGGTTGGATTCAATTCTTTTTAAGAACGCAATCCGTTCCGTGATGCTGAAATGATGCCAGTTGGGTCTGTCCGGCGACTGTCCGCTGGTTTGAGTGATCTTTTCGAATGTCGAAATCAGCGGCTGGGCGGTGTTCATCGTGGCATAGGCGAACAGGTCCGCCTGGCGCTCGAAGTTCCGCATAAAATAACCGAAAAGATACCGGAAATAAATGATGAAAAGACCGATCATCATCAGGCTGAAGCTGATGGAAGTTGCCGCGGTGGTATATCCGGACCCGCTGTTGCTGCCGAGATCGCCCCAGGCTGCTTCCGCGTAGATGATGGCATAGATGACCAGATCCATCACCGTGAACGACACCACCAGATAACCGGCAAAAAACATCAGATAATATAAAAGGTGATTTTTTTTGATGTGCCCGATTTCATGGGCGATGACCGCATCCAGTTCAAGGGGCTCCAGATGGCACAGCAGGGCGGGTGTGACCAGAATGTACCGGAACTGCCGGACCAGCCCCATCACGCCGGCGGTGATCATCCGGCCCCCGAACAACGGCCAGATCAGGATGTCCCTGTATTTCATATTGGCGGTTTTGCATAACGATTCGATCCGGAACCGGGTCACGCCATGCCGCAGGGGCCGGCAGCCCCAGAATTTCTGGATCAGCAAAGGCCCGGTTACGGCGATGACAAACAGAAAAAACATGAAATAGGCGATCTGGCCCTCACTGGACATCAAAAACCGCCGGGGTGCTTCAAACGGAAGAATCTGGATCAGGTCCGCTGTGAGGGAGAGAAACAGCCACGGCATCACCACCGGAATAGCGAAGGATATATTTGAAATCACATAGGATTTCATTGAAACAGGGTTCCGGTAAATTTTTATAAATGACGGGTATCCGCATACCCAGACCAAGGAAAGATAGGAGATGAACAGCGCAAAAAAAATCAGGGCCTCAAGGGTGGGGATAATTTTAACGATCTGAAATTGAGTGAAAAAATTGCCGATCTGGAGGATATAAATATCAAGGGCGTAAATGATGATGGCAAGAATCGACTGCCGGGTGACAATGGTTTGAAACATATCGTCAAGCCGGGACACAGCGTGACGGCTGATGAGGCGCTCAAAACGTTTAAACCGCCACCAGGTGACGATGAAAAAAAGAGCGGACAGGGCTGCCAGAAGCAGCGCAGATTGCATCCCGGAAAATTCGGGTTCGGCGGCCGGCTGGTAAGTGGAATAAATCAGCAGGGCGACAATATAGTATAAAAAATTACCAAACATTTCCGTTTATTCCAAATTGCAGTATCGGTCTTTCTCGCTGTAGATGCAGCCGCAATATTGCTGGCGGTACATGTTCAATTGTTTGGACGAGGCAACCCCTTCCTGCCACCCTTCCCGAAAATCCTGATAATAAAAATCAACGCCCACCGATGCGCCGATGGCGGTACCGATGGAGCGGATCAGGTCGTGGTTCTGAAATTTGCTGTAGAGCAGGGTGGAGGAAAAACAGTCGAAATTTCCATTTCTGGCAATGTGCGCGGCAGACAGAAGGCGATCATGATAGCAGACAGCACAGCGGTTTTTTTCCCGAAAAACGACTTTTTGCAAAAACCCTTCCAGATCATAGGTTTTTTGATAAATCACCGGCAGGTTGGTGGATTCGGCATAGCTCGAAAGGGTGTCGCGGCGTTTTTGCCACTCGGTGAAAGGATGGATATTGGGGTTATAAAAATAGCCCATCACGTCAGTCCCCTGATCCCGAAGCGAGTTCACGGGATAGATGGCGCAGGGTCCGCAACAGATATGCAGCAGCAGTTTCATGGGCGTTCTCCGAAAATGGCCGTGCCGATGCGGACAAGGGTCGCGCCTTCTGCGATGGCCACCTCAAAATCGCCGGTCATGCCCATGGAAAGCTCGGTTATTTCATTTTTGGGCATGGACTGTTTCTGAATCTGATCCCTCAGATCCGCCAGTGCCTTAAAATACGGCCGGGCCTTTTCCGGCTGATCAAAAAACGGGGGGATGGTCATGAGCCCCTTGACCGACAGGTTTTCCATCCAGCGGATGGCGTTTACCAGAGCGATGGCCTCCTGGGCGGCGGTTCCGGATTTGGTGGATTCCCCGGAGATGTTGACCTGAACCAGGATATCCTGAATCTTATGGATGCGCTCGGCCTGCCGGTTCAGCGCTTCGGCAAGACCCAAGCTGTCCACCGAATGGATGAGGTCAAAACAGCGCACCGCAATTTTAGCTTTGTTGGACTGTAAATGGCCGATAAAATGCCATGACACTTCCTTGTCGGCAATGGCGTCGATTTTGGTGACGGCTTCCTGAATATAGCTTTCACCGAAAATCCGGAGCCCCGCATCCATGGCCTGCCGGATATGTTCCGGTGATACTGTTTTGGTGACAGCCACCAGCCGGATGGTTTCCGGATCTCTGCCGCATGAGACGGCTGCCTGCCGGATTTTCTCTTGGATGTGTACGATTTTCTCTTTCACGATGAGCTGTTTCCTGCCGCCGCATTGCGGTTTAACCCCATGACCTGTCTGGAGATGACCCCCAGCCGGTATAACTGATCCAGCACTTCGCACACCGGCAGGCCCACGACATTGGTGTAAGACCCTTTAATTTGCTTGACCATAAACGACCCCAGGCCCTGAATCGCATATCCGCCGGCTTTGTCATAGGGTTCCGGGGTCTGGATATACCATTCGATTTCATCAAATGTCAGGGGCTTAAAGGTGACTTCCGTGATTTCCACATCGGAAAACCCATGGGCGTCCCCGGCGTGATTAATGGCGTAGCCGGTTAATACCAGGTGGGTTTTGCCGCTTAACAGCCCCATCATCCGCCGGGCGTCTGATAGGGAGGCCGGTTTTTCAAGTATGTGTCCGTCTATCAGCACAATGGAGTCCGCACCGATGACCCAGGATTCCGGATGTTTTTCCGCCACATCCCCGGCTTTTGCCTCAGCCAGTATTCTGGCATAGGTTGCCGGGTCCGGGGCTTCAAAATCTTCCTCCCGGACCTGGCTCGGAATCACTTTGAAGGTTAATCCGGCAGCTTCGAGCAATCGCCGACGGCGGGGCGACTGGGACGCCAGAATAATGGGGGCCGAGATGATCGGGAACGGTTGAATGGCGGGTTTCATGTTTTTTATCATTTTTATATAGATGATTGAAGGATGACTGAAAAATCCGTTTCTTACCATATCGCATATCACATTTAAATTATAATTTTGAGAAAATTGATGGTGAAACCATTGTGAAGGTTGTTGTTGTCAACAAATAAAATCGTTCGGTCTTGTAGCAAGTGAATTGTCTCATTTTATCCGTCCCGGCAAGCAGTGTCCGCCTCAGTCAGTCTATTTTATGCCGCTTTGTACATAGAGAACGACGTTTGTCCTGAGCATCCCGAGGAGCCCTGTGCACATATTGTTCATAAGTAGTGCATTAACTTAAAAATTCTATTGACATTATATATTATCACTAATATACACTTCGACTAATATCCAAAATAAAATTTTTTTAGTTAAAAAACTTCTCTTTTGAAGATAAATCGATAAAGTTTTTGATGACCGCTTTTTAAATCTGGTTTTTATGTTTAGAAATTGTAATAGGGGTGAGGAGTGCAAAAAAGAAGCATTGTCGCAGTTTTTGGTTTATGTTGCGTTATCGCCTTATTAATAATGAATAAGTATGATAATCAAAAGGCATATGCCTTACCAAAACAGATAAGATATAGTTTTACCCTTCAAAACAAAACAAACCAGTTATATAAGGATGCCAAATTCTGGGCATATGCACCAGTAAAACTTACATCGACCCAATCATGTCAACATATTGAATCTTCGGAATCTTTCCAGATTGTGTCTGATCAATATGGAAATCAGATTCTTCAGTTTTCATTTGATAAATTTCCCCCTTATGCCAGTCGTATTATATCAATTAAAGCGGATCTTCTTATGTCCGATAAGGCAAATAAAATCCCTGCAAACGACACAACAATATTTCTTCAATCTGAAAAATCAATTGAAGTGAATCATCCTGACATTATTCGACAGGCTAAATCATTAGAGTATAAAAACCTCATTAAAACAGTTGAGAATATTTTTAACTGGGTTTCAGAGAATGTGACTTATTCAGGATATGATCGAGTGGATAGGGGTGCTTTATATGCATTTACTGAAAATAAGGGTGATTGTACGGAATATGCTCTGCTCTTTGCTGCTCTGTGTCGAGCTGATGAGATTCCGGCCAGAAGTGTTTTAGGCTATCTCTCCTTTGATAATGGCATATTAAAACCTTCCGGGTTTCATAATTGGGTAGAATTTTTTAACGGAAGCATCTGGCAAATTGCAGACCCCCAAAATAAAATTTTAATGAAGAACAGTTCAGCTTATGTCGCTATGAAAATTGTTAATAACACGAATAAAAACCCTTTGAATGAGTTTGACCGGTTCCATGTCCAGGAAGAGGGAATAGACGTTATAATGAATTAGCGGTGATATCATTCAGAGATTTTAGGGTTCGATATTTTTCATTCATTGATTTATTCACAAATCCCAATTCATAAAAGAATTTTGTTATGACTTAATTGCCGGAGGCGATAATGGTAAAGATTACCTGCTTACGAAAATATTTTTTTGTCTCTTTTTTTATAATTTCAGCAGGATTGATGTTTTTTTTACCCGCTCAAGCTCTCGCATTAGATTCGCTGTGCGCTGTTGTCAAAATTGAGATACTTCAGGAGCTGATGCTTGAACGACAGGCTTTTGATGCGCACATGCGGATTAATAACGGCCTTTCCAATATTTCCTTAGAAAATGTCAATGTCGTTGTAACCTTTGCAGATAAGGATGGAAATTCGGTTCTTGCCAGTTCGGATCCAAATAATAATGAGGCTAAGTTTTTTATACGTGCGGACTCTGATGAAATTTCGGGAAACAGTAACGGATGGGCCATAGAGACAGTTGGTCCCTCATCGGCTCTTGACCTGCACTGGCTGATTATTCCCGCTGCCGGATCATCCAACGGTTTGGAAAGCGGCACCCTTTATTTTGTAGGTGCAAAGCTTAGCTATACCATCGGAGGCGAGGAGAATATAACGGAAGTTACACCTGACTATATTTAGTGGTTGACCGGAAACAAAAATAAGTCATAAAAACTTGATGTTATAAATTTAGTCCTGTTTGAAGATTTTTCAAAAAATCAGTATTTGTTCGGGTTTTTAGCTTGACATAATTTTTTACT
>JBAQUK010000098.1:0-36669 GCA_049297455.1 Desulfosalsimonadaceae bacterium
CTGTGTTGATACCGTTGGCCTGGATTCGGATATGATCCGAAAATATGTAAAATATCAAGAGAAACAAGAAAGAAGAGCGGAGCAATTAAATTTGTTCGATGAATAAATAAATGGGGGACAACTTTCCTTGCCCCCTCAGGGGGCAAGGTATACTAACCCCCTTTTAGGGGTAGCCCAAGGCCTGGCCCTCAGGGCCAGGATTTTTACATAATGATGTCTGGAAATTTCAGCGTCTTTTAAGAAAGCTTGAATATCTCACCAATTGCAAAAAAAACAGGGTAAGGCGAATGCTCGTTGTCTACCGTTTCATGCGGTTAAGGGTCAAGCTCGGTTTTATGATCCCGATTAATGTGTTCGGGCCGGGACTTTCGATCGCTCATTATGGTTCAATTATCATCACGCCCTTGGCAAAAATTGGTGAGAATTGCAGAGTACACGTCGGCGTGGTTATCGCAAAAGACAGATGGAAGGATGCGGGGCCGAAAATCGGGAACAATTGCAATATCGGCCCAGGCGTAAAAATGTATGGGGATATCACAATCGGGGACAATACCATCATCGGCGCCAATGCGGTTGTAAATAAAAGTTTTCCGGAAGGAAACATGGTCATTGCCGGAATACCGGCGAAAAAAATTGCCGGCAACCCAAAAAGGGATTGGCCCGAGGAGTAACCCAGCAGTTTGTGATGGCAATATGCTGCCGAAGCGGTTGCCATTGAGTTTAGTTTAGGGAAAAAATATGATTTTATCGCGAAATGATTTTATATCTTACTGCAATGCTGACAAAGCGGGGTTGGGAAGAAAAAGAATTTTCAAGGCTTTTTTTAATGATATTGACAGGTTCCAAAAGGTTCTGAGACGGATGGAGTATAATAAAAATTGTAAAAAAAATATACTTATTCAATTTGTTACGATTTTACGATTCAGACAACTTTCTGCAAAACTTGGATTTACAATTCCCATAAATGTATTTGGACCGGGACTGATAATTATGCATAGAGGGACAATTATCGTCACTCCCAACGCACGCGTCGGAGCAAATTGCAAAATTAATGCCGATGTCCAGATAGGACCGGGAAGAGACGGCGGTGCGCCGAGGATAGGCGATAATTGTTATATCGGACCCGGCGCGAAAATTTTTGGAAACATTACTCTTGGGAATAATATAAGGATCGGCGCTAATGCTGTTGTCAACAAAACCTTTTCGGATGACAACATATTGCTTGTCGGAATACCTGCAAAAGCTGTTCCTCTAAATATTTTAGAGGGTTAACAATTTGAAAAAAAATATTATGGTTGCCTTTGGTTCTGTTCCCAAAGACGGCGGAACATATACATTTTACCGGACCATCCGGCCGAAACTTTTTGAATATGGCATCGATATCCGGTGTGTAACGGTGGGCAAAGCAGAGGCCGGGTTGATCAGCCCTGCCTTTGTCGATGACGGATGTGTGGTTCTTGGGGAAACCTCAACAGATCTGAAAGAACAGGCAAAGACGTTTGCGGATTGGTGCGATGAGGCCGGGGTTGATATCGTATTCGCCATTAATTCGGCTGCCATTTTGTCCGCACTTCCCCATCTGCCTGAAAGAATCAGGGTGATGGCGCGGTGCGCCAATGCCTTTGATCATGGCTACCGGATTACGGTATCCTGCTATGACCGGCTGATGGGCATTGTAACCACCGCACCGCGTCATGGACGAGATCTGATTAACGACTATGGGGTTCAGGCGGATCGTATACACATGATTCCTAACGGTATTGATTGCGCCTTGTTTGAGGATGCCGCACATAACCGGAGGGGAGGGGATACGGCTTTACGGTTGGGATTTCTGGGTCGTCTGGAGCATAACCAGAAAGGCGTGCTGTTTTTGCCGGAGATCCTTGGGCGGTTGCATCGGCAGGGAGTGAAGTTCACGTGCCGGATTGCCGGCAAAGGTGTTCACCGAAAGGTGTTGGAGACCAAGTTGGAAAGTCTTGTCCGAAACGGAACCGTGGCGTTTGTCGGGCCTCTTTCGCCGGATGAGGTGCCGGGGTTTCTCGGAGGTTTAGATTCGTTTCTTTTCCCGTCTCAGTTCGAAGGGTGCCCCAATGCCCTTCTTGAGGCAATCATGGCCGGCTGTGTCCCGGTGGCTTGGATACTGGAAGGCATTACGGATTTTATTATTCAAAATGGTATTACGGGTCTGGTTTGCCCGACAGGTGATTGCGAAGCCTTTGCCGATAAAATCGCAATGCTTGCCAATGATCGTGATCAGTTGCAAAAAATGTCGCAGGCAGCTGCCGGGGATGCCCGCAAACGATTTTCGCAGGCGCGGGTCGCGATGGATTACGCCCGCTTAATTAAAGATGCAATGCAAATGCCTCCGCCTTCCTGGACACCCCTGCCGTGGGCCTCCTTTCGACCGGATCCGGCATTTGCGGAGTACAAGCGTTGGCACGCAGCCTTTCCGGGAGCCCTCAAACGGCTGATCAAAAATTGTTTGTTTTACCTGGGGTTATCGGATCGCTATTATGACTAATCTTGCATTAAGGAGCGGCGGCGGAAGCGCAAGGGATTATCTCGCCCGAACCGAATCGAACCGGAAGTCCCGGGATGTGCCCGGAGCCGCTCGCTGGTTGAGCGTCATGGTGTTTCTCCTGTTGGCGGCGCCTAAGCTTAGAATCATGGTAGGGCCTGCACCATTATATGTCATTGACGGCATCATTGCCTTTCTGCTGCTATCCGCAAACCGGATGCCCCCCGTGAACTGGGCAGCATTAAAGCCGTTTCCGGCCCTTGTCTCCCTGTATCTGATATGTATCTACGTCGGCGAGTTCCGCGGATTTGTAATCTACGGCAAGTTGTTCGAATCGTTATACATGATGGGGGAATTCACCTTGGGCGTTTCTATGTTTTTTATTGTCCCCCGTCTGGTGAGGGATGTGGAGGCAACGGCTGTGGTGCTGAAAGCCATCGTAGCCGGCTTGCTGTGCTGCTCCGCCGTCACCATCATGTATTCCCTTGCCCCAACGCGTCCGTTTGTGATGAACACCATCTTGTCCTATAAATTTTTGGTTCCTGAAGCCGAAAGTATAGCACAGAAAACGCTTTATTACGGGGGGGGGGCAGAGGCAATGCGGGGACAGTCGCTGATTGGCACATCAACCATTACCACCGGTTTTTTGGGAACCATGTGGGCGTTTACATTTCTGGCCGCCAATTGGCCCGGAATCGACGGAAGATGGCGTTCAATGGCCCACATTGCGGCCATTGCAACCCCCATCGCCATGTTGATGACCTATGGCCGGGCCGCCTGGCTCACGGTTATTATTCTCGGCGTAATGTCGATCATTTTTGGTTTCGCAAAAAGCCGGCGCAATGTGGTGATTCTGGTGATTGGCTTAGCAGTCGTGGCTTTTAAATTCGGCTGGCAATCGGAATTATTCATGGTGGATCGCGTCGTCGAGAAATCGCAGGTTACTCTGGAAGACCCTTATGCGGACGAAAGCTTTTCTCCGCGATTATTGTCCTTCACTTCGCCATTTTCGCATCTGCTGGAGCATCCGCTCTGGCTGATTGCGGGCACGGGCAGGGTCGGTCAAAAACTTTCTGCCCGGGGGGATCTGGTCGCTGAACTGTATGATGCGGCCGGATTGTCCAACCATTCGGGTTTTGGAATGGCGTATTATTGTTACGGGCTGTTGGCGGCGATTATCCATGCATTATTAATGCTGAACGGATTTAAACTGATTTGGAGGCGTTTGCGGGAAAGGCCACCGGAAGGGATGCCCCTTTACAAGATCACCTGGCAGGCGTTTCTGATGACATGGGTCGGCTTGCTTTGCTGGTGGCTTCCCGGTCATGCCATGGTGGGAGAAGCCCGCGGAGTGATCTTGTTTTTCTTTTTTTACGGTTTTATGATGTCCTGCGATAGAATGTTGGCTGATCAGGCAAACGAGGCGGTTTTACAATGAAACCCGTCGTTGCTATCCTGTTGTCCGATAAACGATCGGGGTCCACCATGTTTGAGAGCGAACTGTGCATGCACCCTGATATAAATCATGTGGCATACTCTCCGCATGCCTACCGGGAAACCCATCACTGGTTAAAAGCCGCATGCATGCTGAACATGCCGAAACAGCTTTTTTACGGAAATCGGGTATACAGAGGGTATGGATCCCGAAAGGGCGCCCGGCGGTATATGATTGACTGCATTCGTGGGAATGCGCCTGATTTTACGATACCCCGTGATGACGAAACCCTGATTTTTGAAGGCTGGAATGCCTTGTGCCGAAAGTATGCAAGACCGGTTTTTTTTGAAAAATCACCCCAGCATCCGCATCACTGGGCGGCGCTGGATGTAATGATGAAGTGGGCGGAGACGGATGAATTTGATGTCCGGTTCATCGGGTTGGTTCGAAATCCCATGGCGGTCATGTACTCCGCGCAGGCGCTTTTCTCAACGGATCCGGTTGAAAGACAGTTCGGCTGGGCCCATTGTTACAGAAATATTCTGGCCATGAGGGAAATGGTGGGCAAGGACCGGTTTTGTTTTATCCGGTACGAGGATCTGATCCGTCGGCCGAAGCCGGTATTCGGAGAAATCTGCGAATTTCTCGGACTGGATCATTGCGACAATCTTGGAGAACAAGTGCATCAGGATTCGGTCGCCAGATGGATAGGGGACCCGGCTTATACCCTGAAACTCCATGACAGTGTCGCCCGTGTTGCGCGGACTTTCGGCTACAGGGATGAGGACCTTTATAATCCGCCAAAGCCCGGATTGACAAGAAATGAAAGTTTTCGCAGGTATCTCATGGGGAAGTTAAAGCTTGCAAAATCAAATGTTTTTGATCGATTCATAAAACCGGCAATGCTGAATAGGGTCCATCGCAAATAGGAATTTATGGGAATACATAAAATAGCTGAAAATACCAGACCGACGCTGGGCGTTGTGGCGATCAGCCGGAATGAGGAAAAGGACCTGCCTGCGTTTATTTCCCATCTGGAACCATGGGTGGATGAAATCATCGTGGTGGACGACGGCTCAACTGATCAGACCCTCAATATTCTTAAACAAGCCGGTCAAAAGGTGACGCTTGTCGAACAGCGGATGGATCCCGAATATGGTTTTGCCGGACAAAGAAACCGGGGAATAGCGGAGTCGCATTCCGACTGGCTCCTGCACATGGATATTGATGAGCGGGTGCCGCCTCTACTGGCTGCGGAGATACTTGCAGCGATTTCGAGCGGAGGGTTCGATGCATACCGCTATCGCCGCCTGAATTTTTTCCTGCACAGACCCATGAAAGCCGGCGGATTCCAGGATTGGAACAATCCCCAGCTCGCGCACCGGGGGTATCATCATTTTGAGAATGCCGTTCATGAGGCTTGTATTATAAAAAACGGCCCCGGCACCATAGGGCAGTTGAATGAACGGATGTGGCATTTAAATGATGAGACTTATAAAGAGCGAATGGAAAAGAGCCTGGTCTATTGTCAGAACCAAAGCAAACGTTTGGCGGCAAAAGGGATAAGGGTGAGATGGTATCATTTGCTGCTGTTGCCGATGATGGAGTTTTTAAGGAAATGGGTTCTTAAACGCGGATACCGGGACCGGACACCGGGGCTTTTGTTCTCCCTGCATGCCGCCAGCGCCATGTTCCGGGCCAGCGCTCTTGTTTGGGATAATCAAAACAGGTTAAAAAGATCCGATCTGGAAAACCAGCTTCGAGATATGTGGATATCTAATTGTAATAATTTCAAAAATAAATTTTTTGAAAGAAATGAACGCTGACCATAAGCACATAACTGCGCCTGCAATGGAAAACAATTCAACCATATTGTATCAAAGGGATTTTCGACCGGGCTGGATTTCCGCCGTTGTCCCCACCTATAACCGCTCAGGCCTTTTGATAAAAGCTCTGGAAAGCATTCGGAGTCAGTCATACCGCCCCATTGAAATCGTGGTGGTGGATGACGGGTCCACGGATGATACGACAACTGTTGTCCGTGACTGGGCGAGCAAATATAACGAACCGGCAATATTTGTTATCCGGTTGGCCGACCAGGCAAGCCAGGGGGCAAACGCCGCCAGAAACCGGGGGATAGCCGAATCGCACGGAGAATTTATCGCCTTTCTGGACAGTGATGACCAATGGCTGCCGCAAAAACTGGAAAAGCAGATAACCATTCTGCAGCAAAATTCCGATATTGGCGGTGTCTATTGCGGCATGCGCAATGTTGACCTGGTCACAGGGGAAAAAGAAAAGGACTCTCCCCGCGCCTATCCGGAAGGAGACCTTCTCCGGCAGCTTCTGATCCATGATGTCACGGAAGCCACCTCCTCCTGGGTAGTCAGGAGAGAATGTTTTGCCCGGGTGGGCAATTTTGATGTGTCGCTGCCCGCCCGGCAGGACTGGGATATGTGGATCCGGCTTTCAGAAAAATACAGGATTGGCTGTGTCCCGGAAATCCTGGTTGAACAGGGCAATCATCCGGGTGAACGGGTCCGGTCAAAAGCACACCGGGAAATGGATGCGCACCGGACGATTTTTTATAAATATGCGTTCCTTAGGGCCGGATTCCCTTTCTGGGTGAGCCTGGCAGCCCGTTCGGCGATGTACCGGCGCCGGGGACGGGTATATTTTCATCGGGGAATTTCGAGAAAAAAGGCGGTTGGGATGTATTTACTGGCCATACTGGTCTGGCCGTTTAATTTTGATTCATATGCCGCGTTGACCGGCATGATGTTGTCTTCGAAATTCAGGGGGAAAATACGGTTTTTCTGGAACCGTATTTTCGGAAGAACCCGGCTGGCGATAAAGACGCATTAACCACTTATTTTTTTCTTACTCACATATCTTGAAGATGAGTATATAACGTATCGATTAGAAGAAAAAAATAATCCATGGCGGGTTTGTCTTTCAAAGGCCGGCCCGATGAGATTGATAACGCGGGCATTTTGCCGAAAATGGGGCGGACTTGTTTTTATAGCAAATAAAGACAAGATGTTCTGAAGGGATGCCGTTGCATATAGCTTATTTTTCCAACCAATTTGCCGACCGGGAAGGGCACGGCCTGGCCCGTTATTCCCATCAGCTTTATGCTTCTTTGTGTAAAACACGGCCGGAGCTTAAAGTGACACCGGTTGCCGCCTGGAGCAGCCGGAATAAGGATGGCGTCAGGCAGCTCCAAGAGGCATATGGCCTTCAACTGTTGCCTCTGGGAAGACGCTTGACGCCTCTGACCTGGGCGTTTCTGGACAGGCCGCCGGTTGAATGTTGGCTTAACACTCCAGTCGATGTGGTTCATGCAGTCTCGCTCGGTTATCCCATCGCCACCCGCAAGCCGTATGTGGTGACGATTCACGATATCGGCCCCTTGAGCCATCCGGATTTTTTTTCAAATACCAGACCCTGGGTCATGAAACGAAGCCTGAAGCAGGCCATAGACAAGGCGGATGCGATGATATGTGTTTCCAGATCAACGGCTGAAGAAGTCGAATCGTATGCGGGCCTGAATTTGTCGGGTCGTATTCATGTTATTCATGAGGGGGTTACCCCGTTTTTTTCTGAAAAGACCGGTACGGACTGCCTGGCAGCACTGAAGGGATTACCGGCATCCGGAATTCCTTTTATTTTAGCAACAGGCAAAATCAGCCCCCGGAAAAATATCGCCCGTCTCATTCAGGCATTGTCAAGAATCGCCCACATCATTCCCCATCATCTGATTCTGGCTGGGGGCAGCGGCTGGGACATGGAAGCGGTTTATAAGGAAACCTATCATCCGGCGGTCGCCGGCCGGGTTCACCAGATCGGCTATGTCACGGATGATCAGCTCCGGGCTTTATACAATTCCGCCAGCCTTTATATCCATCCGTCATTGTATGAGGGGTTCGGCCTGACCGTGCTGGAGGCGATGGCCGCCGGGTGCCCTGTGGTCACGTCGAATGTTTTTTCTTTACCGGAGGTTGCCGGTGATGCGGCCCTGCTGGTTGATCCGTATAATGTGGATGAAATTGCGGAAGCGGTAAAGGCGTTATGTACCGATGAATCCCTGGCAAAGGATCTGCGCAAGCGGGGTCTGGAAAGGGCGGGCGTCTTTACCTGGGGAAAGTGCGCCGAACAGGTGGCGGAAGTTTATGGCAGTGTTGGATGACGTTTGCTCCGTGGCATGGCTTTAGGTGGTTTTGGTGCTGAAAAGATGATCTCAGACAAAGGTATTTTTATCATATCTCTTGATTTTGAACTTTATTGGGGAATCAGGGATAAACGAACCATTGCCGATTATGAAAACAATCTGAAGGGAACCGGAAAGGCGATAGCAGAAATTCTGGCGGCTTTCCGGGAATATGATGTTCACGCCACATGGGCAACGGTTGGTTTTCTTTTCTTTAAAGATGAAGAGAGCCTAAAAAAGAATTCCCCCGCCAAACTGCCTCAATATGTCAACCAAGCATTGTCTCCTTATTTATATATAAATGAATCCCGGATTCTTGAAGCGCAATACCATTTTGCGCCGGATCTGATTGAGCGGATCCGTGAATATCCCCATCAGGAAATCGGCACCCACACTTTTTCCCATTATTTTTGCCTGGAAAAGCCACATAGCCCGGATGCCTTTCGGCTGGATTTGTCAGCGGCACTAAAGACAGGGGAATTGGTGCGGTTAAGGATAAAAAGCATGGTGCTGCCAAGAAATCAATTGAACAGGGACATTCTCCCGGTTTTAAATGACCTGGGGATCACCGCTTACCGGGGAAATGAGCGTAGTTGGGCATACAGGCCTGCGGGTGATGGGGGAAATAACACGATCTCCCGAAGGGCATTCCGGCTGTTGGACGCTTATTTGAATTTATCCGGTCACCACACTTACCCCATCTTTGAGGTTGCACGGGAGAAACCATACAACATGCCTGCCAGCCGTTTTTTGAGACCATACTCACCAAAATTGTCATTATTTGAGCCGTTACGACTGATGCGGATAAAAAAGGCAATGACCGATGCGGCGGAAAATAAAACCATTTTTCATTTGTGGTGGCATCCCCACAACTTTGGTGCCAATACCGTTCAGAATATCCGTTTTTTAAGAAAAATATTAATTCATTATGAAATATTAAAACGAAAATACGGCATGCAATCCCTGAATATGGGTCAGTTATCGGATTTTATTGATAAAAATATTTAATTCGCCCTTTTTTCAAATAGGTTATATTGAAACACCCAAAGGAAAAATTCGTGTTTAATTTATGCGTGCTGATTAATTCGTTGACGCTCGGCGGCGCTGAAAAAATATCCATAGACCTTTACGAAGAATATAAAAAACAAGGCATCAATGTTGTTTTCGCATGTCTTGAAAAAAATAATTTCTATAAAATTAAAGGTGATAACGTCTATTACCTTTCACGCCAAACCGGTGAAAATGAAAGCCTGCTTAAGAAATTGTTATATCTTTTCATATTCGCCTTACGGTTGAAGAAGCTTATCAGAAAACATGAAATTTCCATTGTTCAGAGCCATATCTACCGGGCCAATTATGTCAATGTGATTGCAAAGATGCTTGGTTCTCATCACAAAACCCAGGTTGTCAATCACGGAATCGTCAGTCGATATAAAAACGGGAATCTGGCGGGATGGGTCAACCTGTGGTTAATCAAAAGACTTTACGGGAAATCGGACCAGTTGGTTTTTCCTTCAAAAGGGATGATGCATGACCTGAAGAATCTGGGTCAATTTAATAATGAGATGATTGTTATTAATAATCCTTTTGATGTGAATGCGATCCTTGAGATGAAGGATACCCCGATCCATCCGGATGATTTTGTCTTTGATCGACACAGGAATTATATAATCGCCGTCGGCCGCCTGGAAAAAGTCAAACGTTTTCAGGATATTATTACAGCGGTCGGAATTCTGAAAAAAAACGGTTTGGATGTTGAATTATTAATTCTCGGCGATGGTCCGGAAAGAGCACACCTCCAGGTATTGATTAACTGTTTGTATCTGCATGGAAATGTCCATTTGCTGGGCAGGGTGGAAAACCCGTTTAAATATATTTCCCGGACGGATATTTTGGTATCCGCATCGGAGTATGAAGGGTTTTGCAATGTCATTGTGGAATCGCTCATTTCGGGTACGGCGGTTATTTCAACGGATTGTGAAAGCGGCCCCCGGGAGATTCTGGCGCCCGACACCGATATACGGATTAAATTAAAACCGGGGGAAATTGAATTTGCGCAATTCGGCGTACTGATACCTGTGGGTGATCCTGAAACCCTGGCCAGGGCAGTGAATGATTTATTGGAAGATCAGAACCGGCTGAACGTCTATTCCAAAAACGGGCTCCGGAGAGCGTTGGATTTTGATAAGGCTTTGATTTCACAAAAATATATCAATAAGTTAAGCGCGTTGGTGAAAAGGTAGACTGTGGCCAGAATCGCAATTGTTCTAAACACTTCATGGAATATCTATAATTTTCGCCTGCCGCTACTGGATCATTTGAACAAACTGGGGAATGAAATCATCGTTATGGCGCCGGAAGATGAATACAGCCGGAGAATTCCCTATCCATTTCACCCTATTCCCATCCAATCAAAGTCTCTCAATCCCGTCGGTGATATGGTCCTTTTCTTCACCCTTTACCGGTTATTAAAAAAAACGAGCCCGGATATACTGTTGCTCTATACGATTAAGCCGAATGTTTACGGGAATTTTGCCGCTTATTTGCTTAAGATAAAAACCATCAGCAATATTGCCGGTCTCGGCGCCTTGTTCATTAACCCCGGCTGGGTGACAAAACTTGCCAAAATATTATATCGACTGGCGATGAAAGTGCCGGCAAAAGTGTTTTTCCAGAATCATGAAGACATGGAAATGTTTATAAAAGAAGGCCTGGTGTCGAAACCCATCGCAGAGAGGATTCCCGGATCGGGAGTGGATCTGGCCAGATTCACCTGCTCTTCCGGTAGTGTAAAAAAAGAGGGGAAATTTGTATTCCTCTTACTCTCCAGAATGCTGTGGGATAAAGGGGTTGGGGAATATGTTGCGGCGGCCGGATCGCTTTCACGGAAACGGTCGGATGTTGAATTCCAGCTTTTGGGCTTTCTCGACTCGGATAATCCGCAGGCCATATCCGGAAAAGAGATGGAACGGCTGACCGCAACGGATGGGATCGTGTACCTCGGCGCTTCCGATCATGTGGAGGATTTCATTCAAAAAGCCGATTGTATCGTTCTGCCTTCATATAAGGAAGGCGTCCCCCGGTCATTACTGGAAGCCGCGGCAATGGCCAAACCAATTATCGCGACGGATGTTACCGGATGCCGTGATGTGGTTGAAGACGGGGTGAACGGTTTCCTGTGCCCGCCAAGAGACAGCGGGGCGCTGCTTGATAAAATGGAAAAGATGGCGGGGCTGGACATCAGGGAACGGACCCGATTGGGCAATAACGGAAGAGAAAAAGTTAAAAAGGATTTTGATCAGAACATCGTGATTGAAAAATATGTGCGCACCGTTGAGGATATTCTTGTTTGTGGCACAAAAAATGCAAATAATTTTCAATAAACCGGCAATTAAACAGATCATCGGTCTCATGCGGGATTGGAACCCAAAAAATCCCGGGTGCAGGATCAAATCCGCATAAAGCGTGATATTATGGGAACGATATTCGGCATATTCTTAACTTCATTAATATTGTCCATGGCGTTTACCCCGGTGGTGATCCGGGTCGCCAAAAAATTTAACCTGGTGGACAGGCCGTCTGCCAGAAAAATACATTCCATCCCGGTTCCCCGTATCGGTGGCGTTGCCATTTTTCTGGCCTGTTTTCTGGGCGCTGCTTCCTGTTTTTTTTATAAAACAGACATTACGGTGACAATTTTTCAGGATTCCCGGATTTATTGGCTGGCGTTCGGTTCTCTGGTGATATTCGGGCTCGGTTTTATTGATGATCTGTGGCGGCTGGGATATATCGCCAAATTTTCCGTGCAGATACTGGCAGGCATCATCGCATATAACGGCGGACTCAGAATTGAACTCATTACCTTTTTCCCCCAGCATTCCCTGGCGCAAATCGGCCTTTCCCTGCCCGTTACGGTCTTCTGGGTGGTTCTGGTGATAAACGCGATCAATCTGATTGATGGGTTGGACGGTCTGGCGGCCGGTGTCGGATTTCTGGTGTGTCTGGTCCTTCTCATCCTCAGTGTTTTAGGGGGAAGATATGTCCCGGCTGCGGTTCTGGCCGCCCTGGCAGGATCTCTGCTGGGGTTTCTTGTCTTCAATTCCAACCCGGCATCCATTTTTATGGGCGACGGCGGCAGTTATTTTATCGGTTTTATGCTCGCATCGGTCAGTATGATGGGGTCGATCAAGGGGCAAACTGCGGCCAGCCTTCTGATTCCCATGATCGCATTAGGGCTTCCGCTCATGGAAACAATCTGGTCAACCATTCGTCGGTTCATTTACGGGCAGAAATTATTCAGTCCGGACAGGGATCATATCCACCACAGGCTGATGGCGCTGGGGCTCTCTCAGAAAAGAGCCGTACTGATTTTATACGGTATTACAGTGCTTATGGGCGGACTTTCCATTGCAATGGTTTACACCCACGACAATAAAACAGCCATCATCCTTCTGCTTTTTGCCGCAGGTACCATCATCGGCATACAACGGCTCGGATACCTTGATTTTTTGCGCAGTGACAGCTTCAGATACTGGTTAAAAGATGTCTCGGATGAAGCGGGTATTTCCTTGGAAAGAAGAAGTTTTTTAAATTTTCAAATGGCCATTCAAAATTCAAAAGATATTGAAAACATGTGGGAAAACCTGATCAAAGCAGTGCAATGGCTTTATTTTGATCTCATTGAATTACGGGTGGAAAACAAGTCGCGATTAAATGGAAAGGACGCCCATTTTTTCTGGTGGAATAAGGAGAGAGGCAAAGACAGCGACGATGACAGGGACTCTTTTTTAAGGCGAAAAACCCTGATGAAACTGGAACTTCCCTTAACATCAAATGAAAATGGAACGTATGGCACGCTCTGGCTGGTCAAGGATTTAAGGCGTGATCCCCTCAGCCATTACACCATGAGGCGCATTGAACATCTGCGAAGGAGCGTGATCAAAACCATCGAAAAGATCGAAAAGGCGGAAGCCGAAATCCTGTAATTCAATCATTTCGATGCCGGATAAATTTTATTTATTTTTTATTATTCGGGCCTTTCGGTATTCTTCGGCTGCCAGGTAGCCGATACCCAGTTTTTTGTATATGTCGCCGGCAATATTGTGCAATTCATAATCATCCGGAAAGTGCCGGATTGCCTGCTGAATGATGTGTAATGCTTTCTCATCGGCCTGATTTTTTTTATAAAATCGATAAATTTGGGTAAAGTTATGTTTGTTGAGTTTCTTTTCAAACGGCAGATATTCCAGGGCCTCTAAATAAGATGTTTCCGCTTTTTGCCGTTCTCCCAAAGATTCAAAAAAATCGCCAAGCGCCAGGTGGGGTTCCACTCTGTCCGGCAATGCCAGGTGCATTTGATCTTCATTGATTTGATACAATACCATCAGGGAAAGGCAGGTATCGGTTGCCTGCGGATTAATGGTCAGGGCTGACTTAAGAATTTCAAGTCCTTTTTCCACCTGATTTTCTTCAAAAAACATGGCGGCGTATTTCAAATACGCCGCCATGTTTTTTTTGTCATATTGAATACTGTTGCGGAAAAGTTTGTCCGCCAATGCGATATCTCCCTGCCGGTAGACAAAATAGCCGGCATCGTGAAGGCGCCGACTGTTTGCCGGGTCCAGGCGGACCGAGTCTGCATAATATGTATAAGCGGTTGCATTCTCTCCCAGCATGGCGGCTGCATGGGCGGCGGACTGGCGGTATTCAGGGTTTAAGCGATCAAATGTCGCAGCATTTTTTGCAGCTTGGAATATTCGGTAAGGGTCTGTTTTTGAACTGTCCGGCATCGGGGGGATGTTCCGGTAATCCGAAAAAAGGTAATTGGCAATTAAAGCACCGCCAAATGTATAAAATATGCCGACACATAAAGCCAGGGTGAATATTCCGGTAACATAAGACCCGGTTTTTGATTTTTGTAAACAGGTGGCCGGCAAGCTGCTTCGCATGCGGGTGTTTGCCGCAGACACGGCAAGCGCAAGGATAAAGAAAAAATAAAGACCATTGGCGCCGATCTGCATATTAAAATCGACAAAGGAATGGATCAGTATGGCGCTGACGGATGTTATGCATCCGATAAACAGGCAAATCGAAAATTTTTCCCGGCGGATGCCGTATGCCCGGGCGGCAAAAAGGAAAATAGAAAAAAGGCAAAAGAGCATCAGTGCAGTCAGTATTATCCCGCCGGTGCATAAAAATTCAATATAATCGTTATGGGCATGCTTTAAAATGTCATTTCCCGGAAGTGTCCTGTAGCCGGGATAAATATTTGCGTATGTTCCCGCACCGGTTCCGAAGAAGGGGAAGTCTTTAATAATTTCTTTGCTGTCGTCCCACATAATAAACCGGTCGCTTTGTAATATGATTTCACCGGATTGATTCCGGATATTTTCAAATCGTTTGAAAATGGCATCCCATCCCCTTGTGCCGGTGAAAAGCAAAACGAGTACAATAATCAATGCAATCAGGAAACCCTGCTTTTTTTTTTGTGTTTTTAAGAGCAGCAATAATGCAAAAATACCCATCGACAAGGTCAGTGAAATAATGCCGCCCCGGGAAATGCTTAAAAAAATCGATGTTGCACTGAGAACGGCGGCCGTACCAAATAAAAAATGGTAATGGACCTGTTTCTGATTTAAAAAATCAGCGATTTTTTTTTTAAAAGGTACTTTGGTCATGGTCGGGCGGTATGCCAGAAACAGGCTTAAAACCAGGGGGAAAATCATTTCCATGAGCCCGGCATAATGATTTCGGTTCACGTAAGGACCGGCCGGCGTCCCACCATGACTTAAGTGCCTGATCCATAAGACCGTTTCGTTGAGCGCCGTATGGTCAGGGCTTTCTGTTATAAATTCAACAATTACAAGAATTGACAGCAGGACGGCAAACCAGGCGATCGCCGCAACCGTTTTTTTTAAAAGCGATCGATCGGATAAAAACTGTATGCCAATGACATAAAAAAGCACATAAGCGGAGAACCGGAAAAATTCCATCAGGGTCGCGCGCGGATGAATGGAAAGGGGAATCCAGTTAACGGGACCGATGAGTCCTGACCAATGATGGTAGATATCATAGGTCGCGGGGGACAAAAATTTTATAAAATTTCCCGGCAAAGGAAGGGTCTGAAATAATATGAATGCCACGACCAGTAACAGGGGGGTAATTCCCGGCACCTGGTAAACTGTTTTTTCTTTTGAAGAAAAATAAAAAACCAGGGCGCTTGCACATATGATGAGCTCCATTATCAGGTATGACCATATCTCCACCGTGCCAAAGGCCATGGGCGAGAATATTAACGCAGTCAGAAAAAGATAATGGGCTGTTTTCCTCATTTTTTCAGCAGAGCCGGTTCGTTAAAGGATTAATTATGATCTTTGTTTGAATGGATTTCCTCTCCGGCCAGAAGCGCTGCCGGATTTGTGCTTACAAGACGCTGCGCGGCCCGATTGCCGATTCGGTTCGCAGCAATGGCAACCGCCTTGGCAAGGACCGGAGTTCGGAACTCCCTGGAATGAGCGTCCGAGGCTATTATATCCACCTTCCCGGAATCCAGCAGAAAATCCGCGCAGTATTGAATGTCAACGCCGAAATCGCCGGTGAGGCTCCCGGCGGTAATCTGGACATGAATATTGTTGTTTAGCAGCTTTAACAACACCTCAGGGGCGCGGATGACGGAATAATTCCGCTCAGGGTGGGCGATGACCGGCCTGAGGCCTTTTGAACAGAGCCAGGAAAGAATTTTTTCCGCATATGAAGGAAGATGGTCGTGCGGAAATTCAAGAAGAATATAATTGGTATTGTTGAGCGTGTATTTCGGGAACATGGCGGGATCAAGGCCCATGGATACTTCTGCACCGGGATAAACCAGAAGGGGAATGCGGTTTTTTTTTAAGAGCCGGTTAAACTGCTCAACCCGTTTACTGATATCCGTAAAGGAATATTTACCGTCACTGACATGGGGCGTTGCGATGATTTTATATATCCCGTCCCTGGATGCGATTCTCGCCATTTCAAGTGATTCACCAAAATCAGACGGGCCGTCATCCAAATCCGGCAAAATATGGCAGTGAACATCAATCATGGAACCGGGCATCATACGGCTGTGTAATGGTCTTTGTGATAACCGTATGAACCGTAATATCTTGAATAATAATAATTTTCTTTTTTTAAATCAACTGCATTGATGATTAAGCCCAGCACGCTTGAATGTATATCCATCAGCATCTTATGCGCTTTTGCCACGGAATCGTATGTGGAAACCCCGGAACGAATGATCAGTAATGTTTGTTCCGCGATTTTGCTGATTAAATGGGCATCGCTGACATTCAGCATCGGGGGTGAGTCAATGATAATAAAATCATAATGATCTTTTTTCGTTATGATAAACTCGTTGAGCCTGGCAGAACTTAAAAGCTCGGATGGGTTTGGCGGAACCGGTCCGGCGGGAAAAATATCCAGGTAATGCAGATCTTTGTTTGTTAAGGTGACGATTTCCGATTGCCCTGCCAGATAAGTGCTTAACCCGATTGTATTATCCATGCTGAAAATCTTATGAATTCTTGCCCGCCGCATATCCGCATCGACCAGCAGCACTTTTTTTTCAGACTGGGCGAGTGAGATTGCCAGATTGACGGAAGTGGCTGTTTTCCCGGCATTCTGGTTCATGCTTGAAACAAGAATAACTTTGGGTGCACCGTCCGGCAGGGATAAAAGCACTGAAGTCCGAATGGCCTTATAGGATTCGGATATGGCCGAAGCGGGGTGTTGGAGAACGATGTCTTCAATTTTATCCTTATTGTCTTTCATCAGCGGCACCATTCCCAGCACCGGTATCCCGAGTCTTGCTTCCGCATCCTCAGAAGTTTTGACCGTATTGTCCATATAATCCAGGAAAAACCCCAGTCCGATGCCGGCTGCCAGGCTGATGAAAATGCCTATCAACAGGATCCTGAATGGCCCTTTGGTAATCGGAGCGGCCGGGATATCGGCATTTTCAACGATCCAAACGTCGACGTCCTGTTCCTTTTCGGTTACATTATATTCTTTGATCCTGCTGAGCAGTCTGTCGTATAAAAGGCGATGGACTTCAACATCGCGGTTTAAAATTTCATACTGGATTAACTTGTCGCTCATAAGGGCTGCATTTTGTTTTGTATTATCCAGAAGCGCCTGAATGCTTTTCGCCTTTTGTTTTGCCACTTCATACCGGTTTTTGACGGATTGGATCACATCCTTGATCTCATTATTAAGTTTGGTTTTCATGGAATTGAGATCTTTGTCGGCTCTGACCATTTTGGGATGCTTCTGCCCGATGCTTTTGGATAATCCGATGATTTCCTGTTCTTTGGCAAGGATCTGCTGACGCAGTTCCTTGATGGTTTCATTTTCGGCGATTACCGGCAGGTTCAACGCTTGTTCCGGTGAGATCCGGTTGATCTCCCGGTATAGGGATTCCAGTTCGTTGACTTCCGCTTGCGCCTCGGTCAGATTGGTGCTGATCTGCGATATCTTGCCTGGGAAAATCGCCTCCTGATCATCTATTGTATAAATATCATGTTTTTTTTTATATTCCCGGAGGGCCCTTTCACTGGATTCAAGCTTGGCCCTTTCCGTATCTGAATTGGCTTTCATCCATTCAATGGTTTGGGATGTGGATTCCAGTTTCATTGCCATGAGAAACTGCTTATAGGCGGATACCACCGTGTTTACGATATCGGCGGCGAATACGGGGTTTGTGGAGGAAAAACTCACATTGACGATCTCACCCGCCTCCGGCTTGTTTTGAACCGTGATGCCGTTTCGTACCAGTTTTGCCAAAGATAAAAATTTTTCTTCTTTTTCGGCTTTGTCCTGTTTAACGGTTTGAACGGGTGCGGAGTTGTCTTTGCCGATGCCAACCATCTTCATTACGACGGTATAAAGTTTTTTAAACCAACTGGCAATGCCCCAAGTATTGGTCGAATCCGTCTGTTTTTCCTGAAAATACCGGCTATATGTTTCATCCAGGTGTAACGTTTCCACCACTTTCATTGCAACTCTGGTGCTTTTAATCAGCTGGGTCTGTGTTGACAGAAAATAAGGGTCGTAGGCGTTGCCCCGGAAAGGCGATATCAGTGAGGGGTCATAATTTTTTTGAATTAATAATTTGGTGGTCGCCTGATACACCGGGGTGCCGGAAAATGCGGTGATGAAAATAAACGGGAGAGAGACCAGAAAAACCAGCAGGATAATATTTTTCCGGCGCAGCATCACATATAAATATTCTTTTAACGGTATGTCTTCTGCTTTATGCATAAACAATCACATGTCTTTTTCGTGTTTAAGGGGATGAAGAACGCCCATTAAAAATAGCTTTCCGGAACGACAATGACATCATTGGGTTGTATCCGCTGATCCATTTTAACCCGTTCGAGCAGCTCTTCTTTGCCGTTTGCGGAACGGATAATCTTGATCCGGCTGGGGGCAGCCTTATCATTGACCCCTCCGGCTTTTGTCAGCGCCTGGATGACGGTAAGGCCTTCTTCAAAATCATAAGAATTCGGGCTTTTCACTTCTCCTGTCACATAAAACACCTTTTTTTTCGGGATATAAATATTATCTCCATTGACGATGGATAGGTTCTGGGATGCCTGACCCTGCTCCATGAGTTCTGAAAGATTGACGGTGATTGCCTTTTTTCCCTTGTGGCCGTCCTGATCGCGCTGGATAATTGCCTGATTTGCCGCTTCCTGTGTAAGCCCGCCGGCTTTTGAGATAAGTTCCAAAAGGCTTGTTTGGCCTTTAAGCTCGTATAAACCCGGGGCCTTTACCCCTCCAAGAATGGTCGCTTTCAGGCTTCGGAATTCTTCGACAAATATGTTGACGTGCGGATCAATGATATACCCGTCAGCCAGGCGGTCTTCAATTTTTTGGCCAAGCTGGTCAACGCTCTGGCCGGTGGCGGCTATCTGACCGATCAGGGGCAGGGTAATCATGCCGTCTCCGCTGATCCTTACCGTTGATTGCAGGTCAGGCTGATCGTACACGGAGATGGTTAATACATCGCCCTCTCCCAGAATATAATCCTGGGCGCATGCACTTGCCGGGCAAATAATCAGTGCGTTGATCGTTAATATTAAATATAAAAATTTTTTCATTTTTTAAACCTGCAAGACAACAAAACAGCTTTAAAAATATAAAAAGCTGTTTTTCAATCGTATTTATAATTTTTACGTTAATCGATGCTGAATATCAACACCTATTCAAGCGTCGGGCCGGCATTACAGGGAGAAGTTTGCGCGAAGGAAGAACGTATGGTCAATATAGTCATATGCCGGATAGTTTGAGTCCTGGTCCGTATAAATATACGCCCCATTGATGGTCATCCAATCAAAAACGTCATAACTGATGGAAGGCGAAACAGAGAATTTCGTGTCTTTCCGTTCTTCCAAATCATCCAATCGGTTAGACCGGCGGCTGCCGCTAAATTCATCATAAAAAACGGATGCGTCCATCAGCAGGTGAATTTTCTTGGTTACATCGCGTTTCAGCGAAAGACCTGCAAAATGTGCCAGAATATAATCCGCATAAAAGTCCTGAAGATTTCCATAATCATACCGGTGCTCAAGAACCTCATCATATCGGCGATATGCGTTCAGCGTCAGGTTGGTTCGGGAATTCAGGTTATGGTCAATCTGAATTTCAGCCATCCAGTCATTTATAGAAATATCGGAGATGCTTTGATCGGTATCAGGCAAAACGGATGTTGTGTCGGATGCTTTTTTTCCGAATCCGCCTTTAATCAGTCCGCTTGATTTTCCGGTCATTTGCCAGCGTAACCCGGCGAAATATCGATGTTCATGGCTGTCTTTTTCACTTGTATCATAATTAATATCGGCAAAATCATATTCAACGAACGCGGATGTTTTTGCTGTCATACGAAAAAACAAAAATGCGGCGATGGCGTTGTCGAGTCTGTCGGAATCGCTGTTGATCGTGTCGTTATAATCAAGGTTAAAATTGGAATAATCCAGTCGCAGTTGCGATTTTGGGGTGGCATCAAAGGTGGCGCTGACGTTGAAAAGATTGGAATTGTATTTGTCATCCGCCGTATATGCCCGTTCCGAAAACGCGTCATACCCTATTTTATACTGGTCCATGGCGCCCAGAGAAAGCTTGTTGCCCGAATGGTAATGCAAAAATGCATCCACCCGATGGGATAACCTGTCCAGTGAATCCTGTCCGGTCAACTCTTGGACGTTTTCGTCGATATCCGGGTCCTGATAGGCACGAATACTCTGGTCATGATATATTTCAAGCTGAGGGCTGTAAAGCAGGTATGCCTGATACGGCCTTCTGTCTTCGGGGTTGAAAGAACTCATGGCAAGCCCGCCGGGGGATGCGTTTGCGGTGATAATTTCCACGCTGCGTTTCGGGGTTGAAGGAACCGCCGCCCATATGCCGGGTGTCAGAAAAGTTGCCCAGGATGGTTCCGGATTATTGTCCGTTTTATAAAGATTGGAAGTGAATATGCGGGCGGCTGAAAAAAAACCGTGAACATACCGTCTGTTTTTTTCAAAAATCTCCCCGCCGATAAATGGCTCAGTTTTCACTCCGGCATAGGCCGTCTGCGGCGGGTCCGTCTCAATAAAGTCTACAATAACACTGCTGTCTATATCGCCGTCACCATCAGGGACCCTGTTACTGTCCAGTCCTTTTCCATCAAACACGGGCTTTGTCGCCGTAAACAAAGGCCTCCGGATGACGTTGACCGATGAAGCGGCTGTCTGTGTCTGGGAATACCCGGTAAACGCAACGGTGATGGTGCTGTCAATGTCACCATCGCCGTCAATCGCATTGCTGTCATTCACACCGTTGCCATTAATCACTTCCTGCGTTACCGTATATTTGCCCGTGAATATCCACGTCTCATCCACATCCAGTGCCCCTGGTTGACCGGCATCCCCGATGGGGGCCGATAAGTATCCCGGAATCGAACCGGAGATGCGGATGCCGCTCAGCGGTGTGTTCCCGGTATTTTTTACCACGATTGTATAATCAATTCTGCCCGGTGCATCAATCGATGAAGTATTCGCAATATTTGTCACCATGAACAAAGGGAAAATGCCGGACGTCTCTTTCTGGCTTTCAGTCCGGTATTCCACGGCTGAATCAGTCTTCTTTTGTTCGGTTTCCGGTTCGGCATCTTCAGCATCGGTGTTGGATTTTCTTGTCTCCGGCTGGCCCTTTTCCCCCTTCTGTTTGGCAGTGGTATTATATTCAGCATCCAATCTCGTCTGCCCCGCCGATATCGGCACTTCTGCAAGCGTGACATGAATACTGAAAAACAAAGCCATTCCAAAAATAACCAGATAGAGCGATATCTTATTAACCATTTGTCGGTAATCTTTATCAAGGTTCACTCGAGCTGATTATCCCTCTGCCCGAATCATCGTCTATCGTCAGGTGATCAACTCCTATGACAATGTGTGCCTGTTGAGGCAGTTCATGGCTGATATACGCGCGTCCGTATTCGGCATGCTTCGGGCATGCTTTGAATGTGGTTGCCTGGGGCACATCAAGCCGTTTTGAAACCTCGGAAATTAATTCTCTGTCGGCTTCAGCAAGGCACAAGTTATACATGACGTCATATTGCGAATATCCTTTGTCGCCCATCATACTTTTGCATATTTCAATTATAATTTCAAGATGTTGCATGTATTTTTCGGGGCGTCTTTCTTCTGTGCCAACCCATCTGAATTCTTTCACAAGGAACCTTAAAATTTTTTCCGGGGTATAGCCATACTCAGTGCCGCAGATTTTTTGGGAATTAAAGATCGCTTCAGGAGGAACGTTGTTTTGCAACACCTCTATAATAACCTGTTCACATGACAATTTCGTGCCCACCAGCGCGTCGGCAATCCGGGTATCGTCAAACCCCATTGTCCGGGCTTTGACAATAATGTCGGAAACCGGTACATTTTTGTCATTTACCAGAATTGTAACAGCCGTTTCGAGGTCGTTATATTTGAACGCCGCATTAAGCAAGGGTGCCCAGCGAGAGTCGCCGTCAGCTGCAAAGGCATTCAGGGCCGTCATAGCGCTGAATGCAATGATGGCCAAAAGCGTTAATAATAAAATGACGCGTCTGATCATTCCGCCCCCAATCAGGTATAAAAATTATTTTTCCAAACATTTATGGAATTGTTATATGCTGAGAACCAATTGCAATATGCATAATTCGTGCCGAAAGTTATATTTTCTTTAATCCGCTTAGGCTGCTGTCGCCAAGCTTGTAATAAAGAAAAATTAAATTTGGCACAATACTTGTATAAATTGTTTATCATTAATGATAAAAATTAGCATCAGGAAACGGATTTTGAAATATCGGGCTTTCAGCCTGATAAATTATTTTACGTGAGTAACATGTTTCCTGAGCTGACAAGCTTTGTAATATATTCCTGACAAGCTTTGTAATATCTTGCTGACAAATTTTGTAATATATTATGACAAGATGTGTAATATATTAATGACAAAAATTGTCAAATGACAAATCCTGTATTAAATTGGTACATGTGAATGTTGGGGATGCAAAAAGACTATAACTATTTGAAATATTTTATTGATAATCGCTATAGAATAAAAATTTGGGATTTGATGGATTCGGTGTGTTTCATTTTTTTAATTTGGATATTGATACATGCCTGAAATAGTCATTGCTGCATATTGAATATTGGTGACTGTTGAGGAACGCCAAGCGATTATTTTAAATTTTTATTTTTTAAAACGATCAAGCTGGAAGCAATCCGTCTCATTTATGTTTCCAACTGTGTTTTATTGTTGATGGCCGTGTAAAAAACTGTTGTTATCTTTATGTGGCTATTTTGTATATGAGCATAAAAGAACTTTTATCGGGCGGCATACCCCCTGTGTGCCAATATAAATGAGACACTTCCCATCCCGGATTGTCCCGGAAAAGGGCTGAACCGGATAAGGCGAAAAGGATCAGCGGTGAAGTCATGGCGGTGAGTGAAACAGTAAAAAAAAAGGAGATGGGCTGTTTTTCAAATAAAAAATAGCCCTCGCCTTAATATACAGAAAATAGAAGGAGAATACATTGGACGAGAAACGTCGTGGTCTTCGCACCGCATGGCAGTTTATACTGTTCATTCTCATATTGCTGAGTCCGTCCCTGTCACTGGCCGCCGCCCCGGCCGGATATTCGGAATATTTTATACCGGGGGATGAGGAGGATTTGATCATCTTTCATAATACGGTTAACAACACAACGTTTACCGCTACCCATTCGGTCATTACCGTCACTGCCTGGGCGCCCAATACCGTCATCTATTACGATCACTGGGAAAACGGGTATACTTTTGATCCTCAGGATCCTGAAAAAACGGTTGGCGGGGTATTGCAATATGATGAAAAACAAACGCTCGCCACGCGCGGTGCCAGCTATACGTTTGAAAGCGCCACAATTCCTGCCGCTCCCCGCAATCCCGCCAATCTCTTTTATGATGGCAGGGACAGGATTTATGCGATCGGCGGTACGGTCGCGGTCAACCGCGTTACCTGGCCCAGTTCCGCCGGAACCGTGGAAGCCATAGGGTTGGAAGTTTATCCGGTTCGGCCGCAATTGACCACCTATATTATGCCTCTGGGAGAGGACCTTGCCGGGGCGGTCGCTAACCCGGATTTTGAGCGGGTGTTTGCGCTGGTTCAGGCGACAACCGACGGCACCGTTGTGCAGTTTGATCTGAATGGCGACGGCGTGCTGGGGGACAGCATCTGCACCAGCAGAAACTGGCCGTGTACCGCCTCAGCCACCCAGGTCGCACTGAATGCCGGCGAATGCTTTCTGCTGGACCGGTATTCCTCAAGCCCCACGACCGGTGATCCGACAACTGTAGCAGCAGCCAGGCTCAACACCGGGACCATTATTCAGGGGAATCAAACCCTGCAGGTGCATTATCTTTTTTGTGACCGGTTAACCAACTATAACAGCCGCGGCGTCAGCGCCTTCCCGACAGGCTTCTGGGCTGATCAGTATTATGCCCCGGTGGGGAGTGATACCGGCTACAATAGCCCAACCGACATATTCCTTTATAATCCCCACAGCACCCCCATCACCATCAACTATGAAAGCCAGGGTGGGGCCGGATCATTTGATGTCGACCCGAACGCTACCGCGTCCTATTTTACAGAGACCGGAGTGTACGCGACGCAAAATTCAGCCACCTACCTGCAGGGAAGCGATGTGTTCTGGGGCATTTCCAGTATTGATTCAGGCGTGTCGGCGTATGATTGGTCATATTCCCTGATACCCGCGACGATGCTGACGGATGAATATTTTATCGGCTGGGCGCCGGGCGCGTATGCCGATCCCGGCTATCCGGAATATCCTGTTTTAGTTTCCAATTATGACGATTCGGGCCTTTTCATCACTGCCGCCCAGGACAATGTCCGGGTGTTTGTTGACCGGAACAGTGACGGCACTGCGGATGAGACCTTTGATCTGGCCCACCTGCAAAGCCGGTACGTTTATGATTCAACTGACGGCGACATGTCCCGGTCCAATATCTGGGCCACCGGACCGATCACGATGGCCTATGGTCAAAACCCGGATACGGCGGTTACCGGTCGTCCGGCGATTGATACCGGCGATGCCATCATTCCGGGAATCGACTTTGTGGATCTGGTGCTGTCTGTGGATAAGATCACCGATCCCGTGATGGTTTCAACCGCATTCGGTTCCCAGGCAACCTATACCCTTGCCGTCCGGTCATCAAAATATACCGTGGACGGCGTCAGCGTCGTGGATACACTACCTGCCGGCTGGGAGTATGTCGGCCCCACCCTCATCACCAAGGCTGATCAAACCACAAGTAACAATGCCCCCGCTTTATCCGGTACCGGGAACCGTACCCTGACCTGGGGCAGCGGCATTTTAGGCAATATGGATAAAAACCAGGAAATCACCATTACCTTTACGGCCCAAACCACTCAGGTGTTTACTGTGGGCGATATGACCCGAAATTACGTGGAAGCCACCGGCACCCGGACGGTGGGAAGTCCGTCGGTCACCCAGACGTTCACTGCTTCGGACTTTGCCTTCAACACCTTCAGCGATACCCCTTCGCAGATGACGGTACAAAAGACCTCCAGCGGGGTTGATCCCCTGTCTCCGGGCGATTCATTCATCTATACGGTTGTAGTGACCAACAACGGAGCCAGCACGCTCAACAATGTGGCTGTCTATGATGCGTTGCCGGCCGGTGTATCCTATGTGACGGGCAGTTCCGAGGTAATCGGAGAGAAACTCGTAACAGGGACTGATAATGTCCGTGATAATTTCGGCTCAAGTGTTTACGACAACAACACGGACGGTTCGGCAAGCTGGGCAAGCAACTGGGTGGAAAGCGATGGAACCCAAAGTGCGACTGCGGGCAATGTCCGGATCACCGGCGGTGAACTGAGATTAGGATCGACAAGCAATATTTATCGTCAGGCGGACTTGAGCAGCTTACGATCAACGATTGATACGGCGACATTGACCCTGGATTACCGGACGCGTAATGTTGATCCTGGAGAATATGCTTATGTTGAAGTCGCCAGTTCGGCAAGCGGGCCATGGACCACAGCCTTATCCTTTCAAAATGATCAGAGCGGTTCTTTAACCTATTCCATTCCGAGCAGCCTGTGGGCCGCCACCACGACAGTGCGCATTCGAGTAACAGGTTATGATAGTAACGAATATCTGTATATTGACAATGCGGATATCACCTACACCCATCCGACTATGGCATCCGGAACATTTCCGGCCGATGCCCCGCCCAACTTTGTCGTATCCGGTGACAGTTATTTCCTGAGCCCCGGCCAGTCACTTACCTTGACGTATAATGTGATTGTTGACAGCCCATTGGCCACCGGCATTGAAAGTATCACCAACTCGGCCTGTGTCACTTCCAGCCAGATTTTTGTGCCGGTTTGTGATGATGTCACCAACATCGTCAGCAATCCCGGTTCCGGCAGCGCCCAGGTGGGGGATCTGATCTGGCTTGATGCGGACGGCGACGGCATCAAGGATGTGAGTGAAAACGGGCTCGCCAATGTGGAAGTGACTCTGAAAGACCAATACGGAACCCCGGTGGCTATGACGACAACCGACGCCAACGGGCGGTTCCTGTTTACCGGGATCGAAGCGGGAAATGGTTATTATGTGATGGCTACCGACGGTTTGCCCGCCGGGTTGGTTCAATCCGCGCCTGCCGGGCACTCGGATAACCGGACGGGTGCGTTTAATCTCTCCGCCGGCCAGATTTATCTGGACGCGGATTTGGGGTACGAACCCAGCCCGGAAACCGCCGTTATTGGCGACCTGGTGTGGAGCGATGCCGACGGTGATGGTATCCGGGACCTCGGCGAGCCGGGACTGGGCGGAGTCACGGTCAGGCTTTACACGGATTCGAATGGCGATGGCGTCATCGATGGGGGTGAGCCCTATGTTGAGACCACCTCCGGGGCTGATGGCAGTTATCTGTTTGCCGGGGTGGCTGCTTCCGGGACCGAGGATTATATTGTCTGGGTCGACCCGGATGATCTTGCCGCATACGACATCACAGCGCCTTCATCCGGTATTTTCAGCCTGCTCAATGTGACCCCTACGAGCCTTCTCTATGCTGATTTCGGATTCGAACAGAAGGTTTCGGGTACCACATTCAGCATCAAAGACCGGGTATGGCTGGATAACGGTGAGGGGGGCGGCGGAGTTGCTGCCGATGGTCTTCAGAACGGAACGGAGACGGGAGTTGCCGGGGTTACCGTGGCCCTGCTGGATGCCGGCAGCAACGTCATTGCCACTGCCACCACCGACAGCAATGGCGATTTTCAATTCACCGGCGTGCCGGGCAATAAGAATTATACTTGGCAGATCACGGACCAGGCCGGGCTCTTATCCGCCTATTACGGAACCACCCCTTCAGCCCTGGCTGGAAAATACCAGATGACCGGCAATCTGACCACTGATCTCGACTATACAACCGCCCCGACTTTTACGCCCCATTTCGGCTACAACGTGTCCCGAGCCATCGGAGACACTGTATTTAACGATATCGGTGGAACAGACGGCGTCCAGGATGCCGGGGAACCCGGGATTAGCGGAGTGACGGTGGCCTTGTACCGGGATACGAATGGCAATAGTCTACTTGATGCGGGCGATCTGCTGGCAGCCACACTGGTTACCGACGCCAACGGCAAATATCTTTTCTCCGGTTTGGCAAACGGTAATTATATTGTCAGTATTGCCAGTCCGCCCAGTGGTTATACCTACACCACGGAATCGTCGGACGATGACCCGGCTGCCGGACACCAGCAAGCCGCATCCATCGTCGGCGGAGTTTCCGTTCTGACCAAAGATTTCGGGTACCGGGCGGCAACTCAGCGAAAAGTGTCGGGAACCGTCTGGAACGATGCCAATATTGATGGCAGTAAAACCGGTGAATCCGGGGTTGCTAATGTCACCATTGCATTGCTGAATGGTTCCGGCACCGTCATTGCCACCACAATCACCAACTCAAGCGGATATTATGAGTTCGCCGGGCAGCCGTCCGGGTCGTACACCGTAAGGCTGACGGACACCAACGGCATCTTGACGGACTATTCCACAACATATGAAGTCACGGAAGGCTTCGGCTATGGGTCATACAATGGTGAGGAGGAGATTGATCTGACATCAGGCGATAAGTCAAATATTGATTTTGGATATGTTAACCCAAGGGTTACCCGGGCAGTAATCGGAGAGTTCGGCGCTTTTAACGAAGGCGGCAAGGTAGTTGTTCGCTGGCAAACGGTATCGGAGGAGGGCACAGTCGGATTTTATCTTTACCGGCTGAATGAGAAGACCGGTTTATACAAAATGATGAATACCAAATTGCTGCCGGGACTTTTGCATTCACCGGCCGGCGGCTGGTACAGCTATCAGGATAACACTGCAAAGACGAACACCTATTATACCTATCGACTGGAGGAAGTGGAAGCCGGCGGCAGCCGGATATCCTACGGACCATGGACGGTTTATGCCGGGACATTGCTTTCGGGTGAAAATGCAGACATTGATCTGGAAACAAATACCGCAGTTCCCGGATTTAAGCAGGCGGCTCAACCCTTATCGGATAAAATCAAAGAACGTTTGGAGGTCCGGATGGCGGCTCGGCTCGATGCTCTGGCCGAGCGGCGGGCGCTCCGGGGAATTCAGGCAAAGATCAGCATCACTGAGGAAGGTTTGTATTTTGTCGATTCCAAAGATATTGCGGAAGTGTTGAATAAAGGAAACGATGAGATCGCGGCTCTGATCGCATCCAACAAGATCCGGTTGCGCAACAAGGGCCGGTCGGTGGCGGTGCTGGCGGCCTCGGATTATTCGGGTCTGTATTTTTATGGCGAAAAGCTCGAAACCCGGTATACGGATGAAAATGTTTACTGGCTGGATGTCCAGACCGCTGTGAAGATGGGCAGTGTAAATCGTGCTCCGAAGACTCCGGCAGGCGACGGGCAGTATTTCCGTGAGTGGGTCCGGGCGGAAGAAAACCTTTATCCGTTAACGAATCAGTTTTTTGATCCCAAGGACGATTTCTGGATGTGGGATTATGTATTTCCGGAATATGGCCCCAACCAGATGTCGTTACCCATTTCCACTCCGGGTTTTGTGAACGAGGATACGGCCACGCTGACAGTTGCCCTTCAGGGTGCCAGCGAGGCTTTTTCCGGGGATGATCATCATGCGGTGATCAGCGTCAACGGCCTGGTGGTGGGGGATGTCCGGCTGGATGGCCTCAATGCATCCAGTGTGTCATTCCAGGTGAATACGGATATCTTGCAAAATGGCGAGAACAATGTGGAAATATCCGGGATCAAAGAGTCCGGCGTTCCTTATGATATTTTTTATATCAATTATATCACCATTGAATACCCCCGGTATTACACAGCAGTTGACAATTATTTAACCGCAGATGGCAATGGCTACGGCACCTTGAATATCGATGGGTTTACGGACCCGGATATCCGTGTGTTTGACATTACGGATCCATTGCGCCCGAAATTGTTGTCGAGGATTGATATCCAACCGGTTCCCACCAGCCCGTCTGAATATCAGGCAAGTTTCCGGACGGGTGTGCAATCCTCCGGCCGTTTTCTGGCGGTAGGGCCGGATGCCGTCAAATCCTGCGTGCTGGTGGCGGATCTGCCGTCCTTACTGAGTAATAGGGCTAACCTGGGAGATTACCTGATCATAACATCCGGCGATATGGTGGATGTTGCGCAAACGCTGGCCGATTACCGGGCAAGCCAGGGATATAATGATATGGTGGTGGATGTGGAAGACATTTATGATGAATTTGCTTACGGTATCAGGGATGCTGAAGCGATTCGTGCTTTTCTGAAGCTTGCCTACAGCAAATGGCGGATACCGCCGAAATACGTGCTGCTTGCGGGTGAGGGGTCGTTTGATTATAAAGACGATTCGGGCTTTGGGGATTCCATTATTCCGCCGCTTTTGACAGCCACCCCGGAAGGCCTGTTTGTTACGGATAATTTATACGCGGATGTGTCCGGGGATGACGGGATCCCCGAATTCTCCATAGGCCGGGTTCCGGTGGTCAATGCCGAGGAATTTTCGAATTATACTTCCAAAGTTATCGGATATGAATCCGCCGGCGGAGAGTGGCGGTCGCAGGCATTACTGGCGGCTGATATCCCAGATGCCGGTGGAAATTTTCCGGCTTCCAGTGAAGAGGTGGCGGGTTTCTTCCCGGATGAGTTTGCGATTGATCGGATTTATCTGGATGCAATACCGCTGGCAACGGCCAGGACCGATTTTCTGGCGAATATCAACGAAGGCCGGGCATTCGTGAATTTTATCGGTCATGGCGGGCTTACCCTGATAGGGAATAACAACTTGTTTTCTATTGATAAAATTGCCCAACTGCAAAATGACGACCGCCTGCCGGTGATGACCGCCATGACCTGTCTGGCGGGTAATTACGGATACCCCGGGCTTGACTCGATCAGTGAGGCCATGGTGCTAAAGGAAAATGGCGGGGCAGTGGCCATGTGGTCGCCTTCAGGGTTCGCGTTTAATCATTATTCGGTTAAGCTTTGCAACGGGTTTTACGGGGCGGTGTTTAGTAATTCCGAGGCAAAGACTATGGGTGATGCGATCCGAAGGTCTCAGAAGGGCTACGCCGCATCGGGAGAACACCTCTATTACCTGAATCTCTATAATCTGATGGGGGATCCGGCTTTGGTGATCAAGTAATCTTCGTGAAAGGAAATGTTTTAGATGGCATCTCAAGTGCTTGAATATAAAAATGTTTACCGCCCATCCGGTCAGGTGGTGACCCGAAACATTGCAGATGAAACGATTCTGGTTCCGATTTCAGGAAACCTGGCCAATATGGAGCGGATTTTTACCCTCAATGAGGCAGGGGCATTCATCTGGCGCCTTATGGACGGAAAAAGAAGTGTTCAGGAAATCCTCGGGGAACTCATGCAGGAATTTGATGTGGCGGAAGACCAGTTGGCCGGCGATATGGCGGAATTCATTGAACACCTGAAGGTATCGAATCTTATTGTGGAGCAGTCGGCTTGATGGATTGCGGGCAGGATACCGGTAACAATGGTCGGGAGTTTTTTGAACGATTTTATCCGAAAGTCTTAAAGGACCGGATACCGCTTGTGGGTGGGATTGAGCTGACGACCCGCTGCAATTTGAACTGCATTCATTGTTATGTAAGTGATGATGAAAAAAGAGGAAGGCGTACTCGGGCGGAACTTTCAACCCGGCAGTGGATGGATTTGATTGATCAGGTTACGGCTGCCGGTTGCCTGTTTCTGTTGTTTACCGGCGGTGAAACCTTGTTGCGGCCGGATTTTTATGATATTTACCGCCATGCCTGCCGAAACGGACTGCTGGTAACCGTGTTTACCAACGGCACCCTGGTAACAGACCGGATAATAGAGGCATTTGACGCTTATCCGCCGCATTCCATTGAAATCAGTCTTTACGGGGCAACGGCGGCAACATACGAAGCCGTGACGGGTGTGGCCGGATCTTTTGAAAAAGCCATGCACGGTATCTGCCGTTTAAAAAATCATGGCTTTCGGCTGAAACTGAAGACCGTGGTGTTAACAATTAATTTTGATGAGCTGGAAAAAATTGAATCCATCGCCGTTCGGCTGGGGGTGCCGTTTCGATTTGATGCAATGATTTCACCCCGCCTGGACGGTGATCGGGCGCCTTTGAAATATCGCGTGCCCCCCGGCGAGGCGGTGAAAAAAGAATTTTCCAACCCTGATCGCGCAAAACAGCTTCATGATTTTTTTTATCGGATGAACCGGCAAAAGCCATCATCGGATCTCTATCAGTGCGGCGCCGGCAGAAATATGTTCCACATCAACCCCTCAGGGTGGATTCGTCCCTGCCTGATGGTATCCGGTGAAAGTCGGGACCTGATGACCAGCAGTTTCACCGAGGTCTGGCGCAGCAGCGATTTTAAGCAATTCCGAGAAAAAGAAAAGGCGCCTGCCAAATGCCGGGAATGCGATAAAAAAGTTGTGTGCGGATATTGCCCGGGGTTTTTTCAACTGGAATCCGATAACGCATGGGGGCCTTCGGAATATCTTTGCGATACCGGGCGGGAACGGAAAGAGGCAATCCAAAATTTCCATTTGGAGGAGAATGACGTACGATGATAAAGCAAACCGCAAAAAAAGAGAAAAAAACCTATCAAAAGCCGGAAATCAAAGTGATCGACCTGGCTGCTGAAGAGGTTCTGGCCGTGGGATGTAAAACGGCAACCCATCCCGGTACCGGATTGTCGCCGATTACTTGTGTCGCGTCTCCTTGCGCCGCTATCGGGTCTTAGCCGGGAATGCAGGGGACAATGATCGCATGATCATAAGGAAAGTGATTGCAGGGGTTGATTTATTCATCAGAAGCCTGCCGGACGTTGAAATCCGGGAAAAGAACCCGGTGTCCGAGATCTTTTTGGCCCCTGAACCGCTAACGGCAAATGATCAGCAGATTCATCTTCAATTAAGTGAAGAACCCATGCCGGTTGTCGAAAAGGAAACCCTTCTGTTTCGGGCGGGTGCTTTATGGTCAATCCATCGGGACAACCGCTTTTACCGGATTGTTCTGCATCCGCCCGCTTTACGGAACCCCCTGTGGATAGCCCGGTTGGATCATTCTTTTTCGCAGGGGATCGTTTATTGCAGTGAGCACCTGAAAGATAACCGGAACGGTAACACCGTGTTATTGAATCCCGTTTCCTATCCGTTGGATCAGATCCTGTTGATGCATTTTCTGGCGAAAGCCGGCGGAATCCTGATTCATGCCACCGGATGGCTGTACCATAACTCGGGGTGGATTTTTGCGGGAAAATCCGGTGCGGGAAAAAGCACGCTGTCCGCTCTGATTGTAAGGGCAACCGGCAGCCGGTTGTTAAGCGATGACCGGATAATCATTCGAAAAACCGGCCATGGGTTTTTAATGTATGGAACCCCGTGGCCCGGGGAGGCCGGATATGCGTTGAATCAATCGGCCCCGTTAAAAGGAATATTTTTTCTTAAAAAGGGGAACGAAAATAATATCAGGGAATTGACAACATCCCATGCCGTTGCCGGATTAATGCCGGTGGTCTCGATTCCCTGGTATGACCGGGAAAAGGTGGATCTCATGATGGCGTTCTGTGACGAAATGATGAAAAGTGTTCCGATGTATGACTTGACCTTTCTGCCGGATGAATCCATCATCGATGTGCTGGTCCGGTTCGTAAATCAATAATCCTTTTTAATCCAGGCTGAAAGTAGATATTTGAAGTCTGTTTTTCAAAAAATGACGTTTTTTTTAAACATGCTGGACGATGGGTACGATCTCAGATTGCGGGTAACGGGAACCAGCATGTTTCCTTTTTTAAAAACAGGGAGTTACGTTACCATTTCCAGGGTTCCTTTGTCGGAATTAAAAATTGGAGACATTATTTTTTGCCGGTGTGATGACGGGTCATTTAAGCTGCACCGGCTTATTGTGATTCAAAATAAGATGCTTATCACCAAGGGGGATGCCTTGGGTTTTCCCGATAAACCGTTTGAAAAAAAGGATTATCAGGGAAAGGTAATCCGCATCGAACGCCATCGGCCTCATGCTGTCATAAACCGCGATATGGAATTGCGCTCCATTCAAACGGCAAACTATCTTTTTGCAACATACTCCCGTCTAAAACTACACCTGATTCGTAAATATTTCGGGTTTAAATCGAAACTCGCATAAGCTTTTTTTGTGCATATTATGTTTCATACAGTTTGAGCTTTCGTTGCAACGTCCGGGAACTGATTCCCAGAATGGATGCAGCGTGCGTTCGATTGCCTTCCGTAAGTTCCAACACGCTCCGGATATGATTCTTTTCCAGCTCCGATAAGGGGAGGATCGCTTCATTGGCATGGGAGCCCGCTGGGACATGATTTTTTAGAGATCCGATTGAAGACAGTGAGAGAGTTTCTCCTTTTTCATCAAGCACCGAAGAAGCAATGATATTTTCAAGTTCGCGCACATTCCCGGGAAATGCATAATTCATAAGTGCCTGCAAAACATCCGGAGATATTGAATTAATGGTTTTTCCCGTTTGTTTGGAATGAATGTTTAAAAAATGAAGCGCAAGGGGGAGAATGTCCTTTCTCCGTTGGCGCAGAGGGGGGATATGGATATGGCAGACGTTTAAGCGATACATCAAGTCCCTTCTGAAATTGCCTTTTTCCACCTCTTCCCGGATGTCTCGATTGGTGGCGGAGATAATTCGCGCATCAACGGCTCTTGCCTGTGTGCTGCCGACCCGGTATAATTCTCTTTCCTGGATGACCCGCAATAGTTTTGCCTGCATTTCCAGAGACATTTCTGAAATTTCGTCCAGAAAAAGCGTCCCTCCCTGGGCTTCTTCAAAAAAACCCTTTTTTTCCGAATTCGCCCCCGTATAGGCCCCTTTTGAATGGCCGAAAACTTCATCTTCAAACAGCGTTTTGCTTAATGAAGGCATACTGATGGCAATAAAAGGACCGGTGGACCGAATGCTTAACCGGTGGACGGCATGGGCCAGTACCTCCTTTCCCACCCCGGTTTCGCCCGTAATCATCAGATTATAATCATTATATCCATACGTCTCCGCCTGATGGAGTATGAGCGCCATTGCTTCATCCTGCGCCACCATTTCTTTGAAGGCTTCAGGGTGTTTCAAGGAAGAAAACGTATGACTTTGTTCAAAAAGATTTAAATTCTGACGGAGTTCGTATTTTTCCAATGCATTTTTTACTGAAATGAGAAGCTTTTCCGTTTGCAACGGTTTCACAAGGTAATCATAGGCGCCGAATTTCATCGCTTGTACGGCTGTCGACACTTCATCGATTGCCGTGATGATGATGCATTCCACGTGGGGTGCTTCATTTTTAATCATCTCAAGGAGCGCAATCCCGTCTATGTGAGGCATGATAAGATCAATCAGAATAAGCTGAAATGGATATTTTTTTATTAAATCAATGACTTCTCTGCTGTCCGAAGCCAAGGCAGGTTCGGGCATCCCGGCGCTCATCAGGGAAGCCTTAACACTTAGAAGCAATCCGGTATCGTCGTCCACTGCCAATAAGGGCGTGAATGTCTTGGGAACGGAGATCATAGGGTTTCCTTAAATAAAATATTATCAACAGATTTGACGAGATCGTTCAGCTTGAATGGCTTGGTTAATATATGATGAAAACCGATTTCCTGAATTTTTTTAAGTTCCTCACTTTCCGGAGAACCGGTAATGATCAAAACTTTCATTTTGGAAAGTTTTTCTTCTTTGATTAATGTCCGGCATACTTCCAGGCCATTCATCTGGGGCATGAAAAGATCCAGTATGAGAAGGTCGGGAAGAAAAATTCCCAGATTAACCAGTACCTCGGTTCCATTAGACGCTTTTTTTATAATGTAATTGCTCGCTTTTGAAAGGGTCCGATCAATCAAATTCTGCATTGCCGGATCATCATCCGCAATTAAAATTTTTATCGGCTTTTCTTTATGGGAAACCGGCAGATTAACGGTAAATATTGTCCCCTCGCCTTCCTTGCTGGTGCAAATGAATTCGCCGTTATGGGCTTTAACAAGACTGTAGGAAACGGATAATCCAAGGCCGGTTCCGCCTTTTGTCTGTTTTCGGGTATAAAACGGGTCAAAGATTTTTTTAAGATCAGCCTGCTCCATGCCCTTTCCGTTGTCTTGAACCGACAGATAAATGATATCGTCTTTTTTATGGAATCCCGTACTGATGGCGACTTCTCCGTGATCATGATCAATCGCCTCGATGGCGTTAATGATGAGATTGAGAATCACCTGCTCAATGCTTTGCAAATGGCCTTTAAAACGCGGAATTTCTTCCGACAGGTCAAGCCGGATGGCTACTTTTGATTTTATGAGGGTAGACCGGGCCAGTCGCAGGGAATTATTTACGGCATCATTGATTGACATTTCGGATTTATCAATAAAACTTGATTTTCTGGCGAAATCTTTAAGACGGCTGACAATGGATTCCACGCGTCTTGCTGCCATATCCATATCATTTATGAGCTGATCCATATTTTCATTTAAAAAATCATAGGTCAGGCCGCCATATTTTATATTGGGATTGGTTTTCGCATTTTTTTCCAGAAAGGGAATACAATCATGCCAGACCCTTCTCAGTAAAGGGATATTCAACATGATCAGATTGATGGGGTTGTTGATTTCGTGGGCTACACCGGCTACGAGTATGCCTAAAGCCTCCAGTTTTTGGGCTTGGAAAAGTTGCTCCTGGCTTTTTCGGAGCTGTTCCTCTGTTTTTTGCTTTTCAGTGATGTCCCTTACCGCCCCGAAAATCTTTTCGCGGCCTTTAGAGAAAAAACTGCCCGCATATATTGCCCCAGGGAAAATCGTCCCGTCTTTTTTGACAAACCGGCTGAAAAAAATTTTATTGTGCTTTGCGCTTTCCTCTATAGCCTCTTGAATCGCTTTTACTTTCCGTTCTTTACCCGCAAAAATATCCATCGCCTTCAGTTTCAGAAATTCTTTTTCGGAATATCCGAAAAGATTCAGTGCAGCTGAATTTACATCCTCAAATACGGATGTTTCAGCATCAAAAACCATTACCGAGTCAGTCTCTTTTTCAAAAAGCTGCCTATATTTTTCTTCGCTTTCTGTAAGGGAAATTAATAATTCTTTGAGCGTCAATGCTTCTTTTTCCAGATCCCCGATTTTTTGATGTAAATATTCATTGGATAATGCTTTACTCATCAAACCCCCTTTTTTGCGCTGATGTTTAGAACCTGACTCCAAGTGGCATTTGTTGATTTCCAAAAAAAATGTAACTGATTTTTCTGATTATTTTGACTGTGACAGTTATTTTCCGGATTATTTAAACTGGATTCGCTGCGCTCAATCATTTTATTGGGTTTTTTAAGGCATAG
>JBAQUK010000099.1:0-12547 GCA_049297455.1 Desulfosalsimonadaceae bacterium
TTAGTAAAAATTTTTGTCAAGTAAAAAACGAAAAAAATTGCCATTTTATTAAAAAACTTCAATCAAAACTATTTTTGTAAAGATTTGATTTTTTATTATATAAATATTTTCGTTCAGGCACTAGTTACTAAAGTTTCGCAGTTGATAAACGGGTCTGAGAAACAATATTATTTTCAACTATTTCAATCATCTGTAAAATTACATCGGGCTCCATTTTATAACAAATTATCTGACTTGACTTGATAATAAGCTCTTTGACATAGGCCCATATTTTTTCAGCAAAAGCCAGAAGCAAATGATCGTCTGACACTTGCCTGAACAAAGGCCCCAGAGGGCCGATAATCCTCCGCTTGCTTACGAGATAAACCAGAAGCAAATACCGCAGCATCATTATACTGTAACAGGCAATCGCTGCATCGAATGTATTGCTCTGTTCTTTTCCAAGGCAAAGCATTTGTTTCGCATCCTTGAAAAAGATTTCGATCGCCCAGCGCCGCGCATAATAACCCAGGATATCCGCTCCTTCCAGAAGCATGTCCGTACATAAGAGCGCATGCCATTCTTTTTTACCGTCTGATATAAACAGGATTCGGACAGGGCCGGTTTTGGGTAGCGATACATCGATACAAGCGCCTTTCACCTGGTATTTATCAATGAGCGTCGTTTTTTTCCTGGCGACCTGCCGCCAAAGTTCTTTCAGACTATAAACTGCGCCCTGATATTCATATTTGACGCGTCCTTTTTTCAATCGACAAATGACCCCATATCCGGATTTGATTATTTTTGAAATGACATCATCGTGAGCGAACCAGCTGTCAAATAGAACAAAAGCTGCGTCAATGCCGGATTTCCAAGCCCGATTAATCATTTGTATCAATGTATCTGTCTTTTTATTCAGGGCCTCTGTTCGCCTGCGCCATCCGCTGGTCCGTTTATCGACTGCCCGAGTTCTTTTATTGGGGCGCTTGGCGGATGTCTTGATGGCCATATCGATTGGGAAAAAGTTGACTCCGTTATGATAACCCAATTGCAGATACTGATTACCCAGAATCGTCCGGTGGATTTTGTGATCAAAATGATAACTGACGAGTTCCATCTCCTTGCCTGTTTTAGCTGCGATGGTGTCATCGGCGATCAAAACCTTTTGAGATAATGGAACATCATCGCAAAAATGAATGATTTTCAAGGCCACAAAATAAATAAACTTGCGCCAGTTGAAACGTTCACAATTGATGAAACGATAATAAACATCCTTTTGGGCTTTGATATGGTTTTGAATATATTTTGAATTCCAATATTCGCTGAGTTTTTTTTTAAAAAATGGAACCAGCACATAAATAAAAACCAATGAAATTGTTGGATATCCCTTTTCTTTGACGATGCCGCTTCGTTTCAGTAATGATTTGATTTTAAGTTCATTGAACGCCTTATTGATTTCTGAATCATAAATAATGCGTTGTTGTTCAACCTGTTTTTGCAAAGAGAGAGAAAATGTATTATTGGTATTCATAGCAGCTCCTTTTCTTAGTGATATAAGTGATTTGGGAAAATCAAATATACTAAAATTGGAGCTGCTTTTCAATATTTTTTACAATTTTTTCGCATGGTTAAATAGAATTTCATTTAACGAATCAACTGCGAAACTTCAGTAGTTATATTAAATAGTCAATAAGCGGCAAAAACAAATTGCCCGTTATTATCCTCAAAAACCGGTACCGGCAGGGCCGTCTTCCATTTTTGATAATTGTTCTTCCGCGCCACTAAAACCAGATTCCGGTGATTTTCATTAATCAATCTCTTAAGCTTTTCGACGGTCAGCAGCCGCAAGGCTGCATCCTGCTGCCGGACACCGTAGGTTAATTCCCCGCTGTTGCCGAGCAGATAGACATCCTGCCGCTTGTAATACCAGCAAACGGCATGTATCGGGCTGTAATCCGAAACAATAACCGTTGCCGGTAATATTTTGTCCGCATGTTTCATCAAAAACATTCCCGGCGATTTTTTGAAGACAATGGCATCGGGATATAAAAAATGGGCGGAGAACATGAGCAGGACCGGCGCCAGACCGTAAATCACAATTTTTTTCCTGCCGTCCTGCGCTTTCACAGCCGCCAGAATCAATACCATACACGTGATACATCCGAATACAGCCAGCCAATATTTCCAACCCCAGGCATAGGGTTTGAAATAAAAGACGTCCGTTATGCAGGTCAATGCCAGGACTCCCGCCAAAACCGCAAATACACAAGCTGCCAAAACCGCTCCCACATGAAAACCCTTTCGCATTTTGCCGCCGGTATTGTCATCGGTTTTCCAGTTGCGGCAATTCCCCAGCCCTGCGGCCATAAGCAAGGCAAAGGGAACGAAACAGGGCAAAATATAGGTGATGAGCTTTCCCTTGGCCATGGAAAAGAATAAAAACGGAAACACCAGCCAGCAAATCGCGTATCTGATAAGGGACGCGTCCAGTGGCGCATTGGGCGTCTTTTTCCGGAGCCCGCTGACTGCGGCCGGCAACATGAAAGTCCAGGGCAAGGCGGCGGCGGGAAAATAAAACAGGAAATAATAAAACGGCGCCTTGTGCTGGGCATTGCCTGCCGCAAATCGCCGGATATGTTCTTCCCAGAAAAAATAATTCCAGAAATCCGGTTCTTTTAAATGAATCCAAACAGCCCAGGGCAGAATGACCAACACGGCAGCCGCCAGGGGAATCCAGGGCGATAAAAACAGCTCTTTCCATCGTTTCTCCCATACCAGAAACGGCGCAATGGCAATCACCGGTATGACAAATGCCAGAAATCCCTTGGTCAGAAATGCAAATCCGACAAAAACCCCGAAACACAGGAGAAACAAATTCCTCCGTCCCGCTACGCTGTCATTACCTGAAAGGGGCGCTTCGCGGCCGTTTGTCGGGAAAGAATCCCGACCTACGCATCCGGCCTGGTTTGATTGGGAAAAAGCATAAAAATAACAGATCATTGCGGCGGTGATAAAAAATGAAAACATGCTGTCCAAGGCGCTGTATACACCAACAACAAACACCTCGAGACAGGTGAGAAAAATCAGGGACGCCGCTGCGCCGGTGAAATAGCCGTTATCTATATATTTGCCATCAGCACCTTTGGCAGCAAACCGCCGGGCCAGAAAAAAAAGCATCAGGGCGGATAATCCGGCGGCCAAAGCGGATGGGAACCTGACAGCGAATTCATTTTCGCCGAAAAGCATGATGGATGCGGCATTCAGCCAGTGCCCCATCATGGGCTTTTCAAAATACCGCAGCCCGTTCAGCCGGGGAACCACAAAATCACCGGTCACCACCATCTCCCGGGCGATTTCCGCATATCGGGCTTCATCCGGAATGACAATGGGCCGCACGTTTAGCGGCAGGATATATAAAAAAAGAAATACAAAAATCAAAAAAAAACCATAGGATTTCATATTTAATCCCTTAAACGTCTTCATCATTCATCATTCCCCTATCCCCACCCATCCTTCCCGCCCTTCAATTTCTCTTGCCACGATAACGCCCGGTTCAATGGGCTCAGCATCCTTTAAAATTTGCCCCAGCGGACCAAACACAACCCCTTTGGAACGGGCCATCCGGATGAAATCCTCAAACATCAAACTCAAACTCATGCCTTCTGCTTCGGCATGAATGGTGAGTACATTGAGCTTTCCGGGAATCAGCCGGGACAGGATGAACGCGTTATAATTATCTTGATTCACACCAAATTTTCCGATGACCTCGTCATAGGTGGGCAGAGTTGTCGGAATCTGGGGCTGGGACAGGGGGCTGCCAGCGACGACCGGATAAAACACCCGTGTTCCCCGGCAGTCGCTGTTGTATTGAAACGGAAATGCTGTTTTACATAACAATGTAATATCATTGCATTTCCATGAAGGGGCGGCGGAACACACCGGGGGCGTCCCCAGAATCCGGGTCAGAAGGTCGAACCCGCGCCGGATCTGAAAACCAATGGCGTTTCGGTCCATTCGGTCAATGCGGGCCTGCCACCCATGATGATCCCAGGCATGAAGACCGATTTCATGGCCGTCATCCGCCGCCGCCCGTATAATGGAGGATGTTCTTTCACCAATATTCGGACCCGGCCATGCCGTTCCCCGGAGCAGGATATCCCAACCGTAAAGGCTTGCCGCGTTGGTGCGCACCATTTTTTTTAAAAAATCCGGCCGCATCAGCCGCCAGAGATGGCGCCCCATATTATCCGGCCCCACGGAGAAAAAAAACGACGCCCGGATGCCGTTGGCCTTGAGGACAGCAAGCAGCCGGGGTACTCCCAAACGGGTTCCGGTCAATGTATCCACGTCAATTCGAAGCCCTAAAAACATATGTTCCTCTCCGGCGGCACGAACCCTATATTATATGATGCAGCCATCGGCCTGAGCGCTTTCCATATGTTCGTTTCTGAGAAAAAAATCCAAAGTTTCAATCACGGATCGCTCCAGTTCCACCACCGGCCGCCACTTCAGGAGCTTCCAGGCGTTTTTGATGGACGGTTTCCGATGAACCACATCCTGATATCCGTCTCCATAGAAAGCCCGGCTTTCCACTTCCTGCAATCCGGCAAAGGGGGGGAATTGGGCCCGGAGCGGATGCCGGTTGAAATTTTCCACCAGCATCACGGCAAGTTCTTTGATACTGGCTTCATTGTCCGGGTTTCCGATATTGATGATGCGCCCGTCGCAGATGTTGTTCTTATTTTCAATAATCCGGTACAGGCATTCGACGCCGTCGGTTATATCCGTAAAACACCGTTTCTGGTTTCCTCCGTCCACCAGTTGAATGGGGCTGCCTTCCACCAGATTGAGAATCAACTGGGTAATGGCCCTGGAACTGCCGATCCGGGCGGAAGAAAGACTGTCCAGACGGGGGCCGATCCAGTTAAACGGCCTGAACAGCGTAAACCGTAGCCCTTCCATGCGGCCATACGCCCAGATGACGCGGTCCAGCAATTGTTTGCTGCATGAATAAATCCATCGCTGCTTGTGGATGGGCCCGAGGATCAACCGGGAAGTTTCTTCATTAAATTCAGTATCATCACTCATGCCGTACACTTCCGAAGTGGACGGGAATATCAGGCGTTTCCGGTATTTCACACAGTATCGGACAACCCTCAGGTTTTCTTCAAAATCCAGTTCAAAAACCTTTAAGGGATTGCGGGTATATTCCGCAGGCGTGGCGATGGCCACCAGCGGAAGAATTACATCACAGATTTTGATATGGTATTCGATCCACTCCCGATGAATGGAAATGTCTCCCTCATGAAAATAAAAATTCGGCCGGCCGATGAGTCGCGAGATCCCGTCGGAATTGAGATCCATGCCATGCACTTCATATTTTCCACTCTCAAGCAGCCGTTCGCTCAGCGCGTTTCCGATAAATCCGCCGACCCCGAGAATCAACACCTTTTGTTTTTTCACCCGCACGGCGCAGGTTCTGGGATCCGGCCCAAACCGCATTCCCGGCAAAAGCGCCGCAGTCTCGGCAAGCTGGCCGCCGTTCATGTCGATATCCCCTTCCCGCTGGCCAAAATCCACCCTGACGACCCCTTTCCCGCATTGAATACACAGGGGATTGATGGAAATGATGGTGCCGGGCGGGGAAACGCCTTCTTCTTCGGAAACCACCGCGACCTTCCAGAAAAAATATTTATTCGCTCCGATAAAAGAGAACGCGCCGGGGTAAGGTTTTGTCACGGCCCGGACCAGATTCCGCACATTTAGAGCGCCGGCCCGCCAGTTGATTTCGCCATCCTCCGGCCCGCGGCCCCCATAATAGGACGCGGCGGCTGAGTCTTGCGGGGTTTTCGGAATCATCCCCTCTTTGATCTGCGGCAAAATCGCATCCAGCATTTCGGAGGCGGCCAGGCACAATCTGTTCATCAGGGTTTGGGCCGTATCGTCATCGGCGATAGCTATTTTCTTCTGGCTTACGATATCCCCGTCATCCGGCCGGGGAGTCATCGCATGAAGCGTAACGCCGGTTTCGGCTTCACCGTTGATAATGGCCCAGTTCACCGGACACCGGCCCCGGTATTGCGGCAGAAGCGAACCGTGAAGGTTGAAGCATCCCAGCCGGGGGATGGAAAGAATTTCCGACGTCACCATTTGCCGGTAATAAAAGGAGAATAGGATATCCGGGGGCTGTTCCTTGATGCGGTGCACCCACATGGGATGATTGATATCTTCCGGCGCAAAAACCGGGATATCGGCGGTTGCCGCAAATTCCGCCACCGAGCCGAACCAGCGGTTCTCCGCCGGGTTGTCCCTGTGGGTGTAAATGGCGGTAATCTCATACCCGTGCCGAAGCAGTGCCTTAATCCCTTCAATTCCCATGTCGTGATACGCAAATACAATTGTTTTCATTACGAATTCCTTGCGTTATGGTATTTTGAATCGACTTGACAGCTTTTCAAAGGCTTTTTAAGAAGTTGTCAATCCCGTGCTGGTTTTTTCAAATTTCCCACCACCCGCTTAATAAAATAACGGGGACGCGCCCGCACATCATGGTAAATCCTTCCGATATACTCGCCCAAAAGTCCCATGCCGATAAACTGAACACCGATAAAAACAAACAGAACGGCAAACAGGGTGAATACCCCTTGCGCGGCCCAGGCCGGGCCGTGAATAAGCCGCATGACACCCAGAAACAGGCCAAAACCCACGCCGAGGCATGAGATCAAAACCCCAAGAAGACTGAGCAGCCGGAGCGGAAGCGTTGACATGCTGGTCAAAAGATCAAATTGCAGATTGATCAGCTTCCATAAATCATATTTTGAATCGCCCCTGGAACGTTCACTGTGATTGACCTCGATTTCCGTGGCAGATCCGGCAAAGCTGTTGGCCAGAATGGGAATAAACGTGCTGCGTTCGGTGCACTCAAGCATGGCGTCCACAATATTTCTCCGGTATGCCCGCAGCATGCATCCGTAATCGGTCATCATCACCCCGGTATAATGACGCACGACTTTATTGGTAGCGGCGGATGCGATCCTTCGAAAAAATGTATCCTGCCGGTTTTTCCGCACACTTCCCACTACATCATATCCCTTTTCCATGCATTCAATTAAATTGGGGATTTCCTCCGGCGGGTTCTGCAAATCCGCGTCCAGGGTCACCACAATGTCTCCCCGTGATGCCTCAAAACCGGCCATGACCGCATTGTGCTGACCGTAATTTCGATTGAGAATAACGCCCAAAACCTGGTCCGGGTACTGCTCGCTGGCCGCAACAATCTTATTTTCCGACCCGTCCGAGCTGCCGTCATTGACCAGAATGATCTCAAACGGCCGCCCGATCAGGGCGCAGGCCTTCATGCACCGGGAGACAAGCTCATCTATGTTCGGTTCTTCATTAAAGACCGGAATAACGACACTAAATAATTGTAACTGGCTCATTTTTTCAGAACTTCCTTGATGGCATCGACGACATCATGGACATCCTCCATCGTCATATTCGGGAAAAGCGGCAGGGAACAAATGCGGTCCGAGTTCCACTCCGTGTTGGGCAATACGCCGGGGGCGATGTTCATGGTTTCCCGGTAATATTTTTGCGTGTGGATGGCCCGGAAATGCAGGCCGGTGCCGATATTCCGGAATTTTAATTCCTTCATGAATGCGTCCCTGCCCATACCCGACTTATCGATATCCAAGCGAATGATAAACAGGTGCCATGCGTGACGGTGGTCATATAAAGGCGCGGAAAGAGGAATTACCTCATCCACATCCGCCAGCAGATCCAGATATTTTTGGGCCAGTTGCCGTCTTTTCTCATTAAACGCATCCACCCGCTCAAGCTGGCTGAGGCCTAAGGCGGCGGAAATGTCCGTCATATTGTATTTAAAACCCGGCTCAATCACTTCCGCCTGGGGCGCTCTCCCCTGGGTATCTCTGTCAAAAGCATCCATTCCCAGCCCGTGAAACTTCAACCGTTTAATCCGTTCCACAAGGATAGCATCGTCCGAGCAGAACATGCCGCCCTCTCCGGTAGTGATATTCTTAATTGGGTGGAACGAAAAAATCGTTGTTCCCCTAAGACCGATTTTTTCACCTTTATACGTTGTCCCCAACGCATGGGCCGCGTCTTCGGCAAGAAAAATATTTTTATCCAACGCAATTTTCCGGATGGGCGACATGTCGGCAGACGCACCGGCAAAATGAACCGGCGCAATCAGCCGGGTTCGGGGGGTGATGCAGCGTTCTATCATCTCAGGCGTGACCATCATGGTATGTTTATCAATATCGGTAAACACCGGCGTCGCTCCGGCCAGAACAATCAGATTGACGGTGGACACCCAGGTCATGGACGGCGTGACCACCTCATCTCCCGGACCGATTCCCAATGCCTTCAGCAGCAGGTGCATTCCGGCAGTCGCTGACGACAGGGCGACAGACGCCGCCGCGCCGGTATACTCGCAAAAATTCATCTCGAATTCGGAAGCTCGGGGGCCGGAGGTAATCCATCCCGATTTCAGTGTCTCGACAACCGCGCTGATGTCGGCATCTGAAACCGATGGCTTGGAAAACGGAAGAAAACCATTTCGCATGATATCAGCCTCATGTTCATCAAAAAATTATTATTTTTATTGTAAAAACAAATAGTTGACCCATCGGTGAAAAGATGGGATCGATGGGAAATCGGTCCAGGTTCGGATATTTTTATCAACAGACGTGTGCAAAAAAACTTTTTTAAGGAACTGTCAGATCGTATTTCAGGAAACCCAGCTCTTTGCCGCCCATTTTGAATTCCTTAATACTGCCGGCTTTCGGAAACCGGGTTTCAATCTCCTGCCGGTTTTTTTGTGAAAAAACCACGATGCCTTTTCCCTGACGCTTCATTTCAGCACCCAGGGACGCCAAGTCATTAATTTGCAGCCCCTTGCGGTTGCTGTAAAAGGCGAAAATCTCACCATTCATCTGATACAGGAGCAGCCGCTGGGAGGGCGACAGATAAGCTTTGGCTTCCACAGCCAGAACTCCGGGAGTCTTCAGGGCATTGAGCGCTGGAAACAGGATCACGCCGACAGCCAGTTCAACCAACAGAAAAACCATTATAAACCGGTTGAACCATCCCTGATCCAGCCCTGATGAGCGATACCGATGAATGAGAAATAAACCGCCGATTCCCAGCACAAGACTGACGGGCAGGAGAGTCAAGCCGTTAAACGGCAAATCGACCACAAAAGGGGCCACGATTCCGGCAACCGCCAACAGCATTATAATTCCTATGACCGGATAGACACTTCCCTGCATCCACTTTTTCGTCATCTGTTTCAGACGTGGCCATGCCGCAGCCACTATAATGCCGGCCGCCGGATAAACGGAAAGAATATACAGATTGCGCTTGCCCGAACACAAACTGAAAAAAACAATGACAAACCCGATCCAGCCCGCCAGCATTTTGAGATGTTTACGGCTTGCGCTTTCGTTTTTCAACGCCAGGACGCTTATGGGAACGAAAAAAAACCATGGCATAAAATCAACGATAAGATACTGGAGATAATAATAAAACGGCTTGGTATGGCCGCCGAATTCACCGGTTGCCCGGCCAATGTTCTGAGCAAACAACAGTTCATTGAAAAATTCCGGCGACGCGCCCGAGGCCTTTGCCCCCAACAGCCAGGCCCCCGGCCACATCAACGCCAGCGGGATGCCCCATAACCAATATGTTTTTTTTATGTTACGCGTCTGACCGGAAACGATATTGGCGGTGAGGTAGATGCCGATGGGCACGATCAGGCCCACCGGACCCTTGGCGAGAATCGCAAGCCCCATCAGCGAAAAGGCCATTGCCTGCCGCCATAGGGCGGGCGTTTCATCATTTTTGAACAAAAAATACAGGGCGCTCATTTCAAGGCCCAGAAGCAGCATGTCGATCTGGCCGGTGCCGGCCTTTTGCCAGAACAGACTGGATGTGGAAAGGATAAAAAACGTTCGCCAGGCAATTTGCGGAGCGGTTTGGGGATCAAACCACATCAGGCATAACCGGGTGACGGCCCAGAGGCTGAGCAAACCGCCCAGATAGGTCGGGAATCTTGCGGATATGCCGTTGTATTCGCCGCCGGTAAGCACGGTTCCGGCCCGCATCAGCCAGAACATCAGCGGCGGTTTGTGCGTATAGGCCTCTCCGCTTCTCATGGGCACCATCATGCTGCCGCTCTGCGCCATCTCCCGGGCCACATACGCATACCGGGCCTCATCCGGCTCCCATAAATCCCTTAACGCATACTGCCCGCCCCATACCAATAGGGCGAAAACCGGGATAAACCAGATGGGGACGGGTTTATTTGCTGACAGCATCGCCGCGCGCGCCTTCCTTTTTGTTGAATATCAATTGAAGGTTACGAATGTAGACCGTAAACCCGAGGGCCTGGCCCACGATAAACACCGGGTCTTTTCGGTAGACGGCGTATATCAGCAGAATGACGCTGCCCATCAGGCTGTATGCCCAAAAACTTAAGGGAATGACCGATTCTTTTTTCTTTTCCGATGCGATCCACTGGACCACAAACCGCATGGTAAAGCACAACTGACCGGCCATTCCGAAAACGAGCCAGAAATCCAAAGGCTTTCCAAGATCAAGATGCATCTTTCCTCTCTTTTATGCGGTAAAGGATTTTTCGATCCTGCATCCATCTAACGGCCAGCAGATCCCTCAGCCCGGAAAACGCCCGGTCCCAGGTGCCGTATTTGGATACCCCTTTTGTTCGCGGCCGGTGCGTGACAGGCACCTCAATCACCCTCGCCCCTTCCATTTTCATCAGGGTGGGGAGGAACCGGTGCAGGCCCTTAAACATTTTGATATTTTTGACATATTCGGTTTTCATGATTTTCAGGGAGCAACCGGTATCCTTAATGGTTTCGCGGGAAAGCCGGTTGCGGACACCATTGGCGAACCGTGAGCTGAATTTGCGCCACCAGGTATCATGCCGGTTCTGCCGCCATCCGGTGACCATGTCGTAATCGGCCAGGTACGGCGTCATGTTCAGAATATCCATCGGATTATTCTGCCCGTCGCTGTCCATGGAGATGACATACCGGCCCTTGGCGGCCTGAAATCCGGCGTATAATGCGGCGGACTGCCCGCAATTCCGGTCAAAGGAAAAGTATCCGCAATTGGGGATGGTTTGCGCGAATTTTTGAATGATTTCCAGGCTGCCGTCGGTGCTGCCGTCATCGACCCAGAGGATTTCGCACGGCTCCCCGGTCTTCGTGATCACGGCGCGGATTTCATCATCTAAAGAAGACAGATTGTCCGCTTCATTATACACGGGAATGACAAACGAGTATTCGATCATGATCCGGCTTCCTGAGACTTCGCCCTTTCCGCCAATTTTTGCCTTGTTTCTCCAAAACGATTAAGGCCGTGCTTTAAAACATAATACCCGCCCTGATACCAGGACATGGCTTCAATTACCGGGTCGGTCAATGCAGTGATTGATTCGATTATACTATCATTAGTTTTCGGGTCAAGCATTCGTTCGACTTTTTGTCCGGGGGACAGAATCACCAGTTCATTGTCCTTATACAACCCCAGTTTTTGGTAATTCCCGATCAGGGAACGCTCAACAAAATCATCCGTCAGAATATTTCTGCCGAAAAACCGGCTCTCATACCTGAAATCCAGCAGGGAGAGCAGGGTGGGCGCAAGATCGATCTGGCTGGCGATTTTACCGACCTCGCTTGGGGCGATATATTTCGGCGCATAAACAAGAAGCGGAATATGGTATTTTTCGATGGGCAGCCCGACTTTCCCGGCGCTGTTGGCGCAATGGTCCGCCACCACGACAAACACCGTGTCGTCAAACCAGGGCTGGGCCTTGGCCTCGGTCATCAGTTGATGCAAGGCGTAATCCGTATATTTCACGGCTCCCGAACGGTTCGTACCGGAAGGGATGTCGATTTTGCCTTCAGGATATGTATAAGGCCGGTGGTTGCTGGTGGTCATGATATGGAAGAAAAAAGGCTTTTTTCCCTCAAAAGAGCGGTTCGCCGTTTGAATGGCCTTATGGTATAAATCCTCGTCGCACACGCCCCAGGCGTTTTGAAACGTCACCTCATTGTTGTCAAAATCCGTCTGATCGACGATATCGTACCCGTTGCCGGAAAAAAAGGCGTTCATATTGTCAAAAAATCCAATGCCGCCATATAGAAACGACACATCATATCCCCTGTCCTGAAACACTTTGCCGAGACTGTAATAATCGGCGTTATTCGGCCGTTTGACAATGGAGCGGCCCGGCGTCGGCGGCACCGACAGGGTGATGGCCTCCAGGCCTCGGTCGGTTCGGGTGCCGGTAGCATAAAACTCAGTGAACAACAGCCCGTCTTTAAACAGCTGGTCCATAAATGGCGTTATCCCCTGCCGGTTCCCGAACCGCCCAAAATATTTCGCGCTTAAGCTTTCCACCGACACCAGCACCACATTGAGCCGTTTTTCTTTCCCGAAAGGCGCTATATCTCTTGAAATATCATATAATTGACCCAGCTCTGCGTTTTTACCGACCTCTTTTTTCAATACCCTTGAC
>JBAQUK010000100.1:0-16466 GCA_049297455.1 Desulfosalsimonadaceae bacterium
ACCTTGATTTACGGTAATTTTTCCGGATCTTGTCTGTTGTCAAAAATAGCATGCACGACTATTTCCTTGTCTTCGATGGTATAAAAAACAGAAAAAGGAAATCGACGCACCAAGGCCCGCCTGAAATTTTCATGATGCCTGGCATATAACTCAGGCATCTGTTGAATTGTCTCGATTGATGCTTCCACGCAATCCAGAAATTCAAAGCCTAACCTCCGGCGCTGTGTTTCATACCATTGAAAGGCTATCTCAAGATCGGCAAGGGCCCTGTCGGTGTAACGCAGCTCCATATCTAAATTTCCCGAAGTCTGGCATGAACTTCCTGCCAAGCATGAAGCGAGACCTTTCCATTTCTGTATTCAGTATATCTTTTTTTCAACTCATCTTTTTGCCACGCAGGCATAGGGATGTTTCCGCCTTCCATCGCAATGGAATCCCATATGTCCTGGGCAATAAGCAATTTTTGAGACACACTCATTTTTTTAATTTCAGAAACGATTTGTTCAGGCTGCATATTTTTGCTCCTTTTTATTTTGGGGGCTGATCACGCAGATCAAAAACGATTCATTTTCTTGCTCTTTTACCTTGAAACGATCTCGATCTCCTTCCTTCCTGCTTAATCACAAATCAAAGCATGTAAGAATCATTAACTATTCAAGGTGACCCCACTACCCCCACATGATTCTGTTTTGCCGCAGCAATTAACCGATCATCAAGGGTGGCGATGGAGAGTCCTCGTTTCATTGCAAGGTCAAGATATGAAGCATCATATGTCGAAAGCCGACTTTTCCGCGCGAGTGAAAAAATCTCCCGAATCATTCTGTCCGGCGGCTCCGGTTCCACGATTATCGGCAAATCGGAAAGAAGGGCAATAAATTTGTTGCTGGCGGCTTCGCTCAAGCGTTTTTTTCGCTCTGCGACCAGCAGGACATTGCCGACCTCCAATGGCCAAATAGAGGGGACAATCGCAGCCGTATTTTTCAGACTGCCTAAAATGAAGTCCGCATAAGGACTGATCTCATCCCCAAAGCACCAAGCCATCACCACGGAATTATCAATGACAAATCGTTTATCCAATTCAGCGCCTGCCTTCTTCAATCATCTCCCGCAAATTTAACCCGTTAAGTCGATTCTGTTTTCTGAAATTCCGCAATTCATCAATGACTTTTGCGGGGTCTGCTTTCTGTTGACAGTCAGGGGGCAGCAACACCGCTACCGGCACCCCGTGTTTAGTGATGGTAATCCGTTCCCCCTTGCTGACACGTTCAAGCAATTTGGGGAGATGTGTTTTTGCCTCGTATGCGCCGATGGTTTCCATTTTCTTTCTCCTTAAACCGGTTTAAGACTGGTCTAACATCAGTCTGATAAAAAGTCAACCTTGGGAACTGGGATCAAGCCTTATAACGACCAATAACCCCGTATGCGCCGGTAATGAGAACTTTTTTCATTATTTATATTTTCAATCCGACAAACGTATACAACCGCCCCGGCGTCTGAATCAACCCGCCGTACCAGTGAACCATGAATTCAGGAATCATTTTTGGAAAGGGAAACTTTATTTTTCGGGCGATCCTTGTTTTTACGGTGTCAACCGTATCCGGAAATAAATTAATGTCCGATGCATAGGGGTTTAATACACGTATAATGTCAATGCCGCCGGAGCGGATGGCCGCTTTGTATTCCGCCAGTAAATATGCATTCTCTCCGCCATACAGTTGATGAAGCGGATGATTTTTTAAAAAAATTTCAAGATCACTCTTTCTTGAAATCACATGCTCCCGCGTGGCGATCAACCTCCCGCCTTTTTTCAGAACCCGGCCGATTTCTTTGCATAAGGCCAATAAATCATTGGCATGATGCAGGGCCGCACGGCAATATACCAGATCAAATGTTTCATCAGCAAAAGGCAATTTTTCGCCGAACTCTTCCTTCACATGAATATTCAGATTCGCTTCATTGCTTAATTTCCTGATAGCGCCAGCGCCGACAATTTCACTGGAATCCGGTTCCAGCGCATACGTTGCCCATCCATCCCGGGCCAGGGCATAAGACGATATGCCCCGTCCCGCGCCGATATCTATAGCCTTGCCGCAATCCTCCGGCAAATACGTGCGAACCGCCTGCCATTCCGCGCTTTCGTAATATCTTTCCGCCGCAGCCAATAAAGGATCGTCATAAAAACAGGCCATTACCAGTTCTTTTTGATCCGGCAGTTCTTTTAACCAGAGAACCGCCTCTTCCCAGGATTTCAATTTACCGTTCATCTTCAGAAAGCTGGCGGATTATTTTGGCCGGGTTGCCGGCGACAATGGTCCAGGGCGGCACATCACGGGTGACGACGGAGCCGGCACCGACAATTGCGCCTTCGCCGATGGTGACGCCCTTTAAAATTATCACCTTCGCGCCTACCCATGCACCTCTTGAAATAATAATTGGCCTACTAACAGTGGTTGCCCAATCATGCTTTTGATCTGCCCGCCAATCCTTGAGATCTTTTTTCCTGACACTACATCTTATACTGTGATTGTCGCTGTCCGCCAGCAGGCACCCATACGATATTAAAACATCATCTCCGATTTCTACCGAAACCACACAATCTATCAGCGACGAACCGCCAATAAAAATATTGTTCCCGATGGAAATCCTGCTATCATCTGTTTCTGTGACTATCATTCCCTGTATTAAACAGTTGCCACCTATACGAATATGACTGTTTTTACCCCTTTTGTCGATTTGACAGAAAAGTGTTGAGTTTTCACCCAAATGAGAAACAATCGTTTTATTTCTATTATTCATTAAAAAATTTTTACCACTCTAAACATCGATCAACCTCGTTATATGCAGACAAACCACTTACCTACAGAAATTTTATCATCCCATGCTGACTCCAGAACATACACAGTTTGATAGACCGAATGATACTTTTCCATCCACCAATCCACGGAGTTATTATGAAAACTTTGATATGTTTTTAGCCATCCCTCATTTATACCGCTTCGTGAAACAGGGACCATATGATATGAAGCCCTTCGAGTAACTCTTTGACATTCCAAAATAAATTGGTATATGCCGTCTTCAGTAAAATGTTCCAGTGACCCGATAGAATAAGCATAATCAAAAAAATTATCTTCATAAGGCATTTTTGTGGCATCACAAACAGTCAAATGATCTCGAGCTATCCCCCGGTTAACCGCTTTACCAATTAACAGATCAGAAATATCACAACCATGAATATCAAGGGGGAATTTGGATATGATCTCCATTGTTTTCCCGGTTCCGCAGGCAACATCCAATACCATTCCATTGCAGTTCACCATAAGCAGTTGAATTTCTTTCCAGACAGTATCTACCCCCCAGGTTTCCAGGATCTGCGCCATTTCAGAATCCCAGTAAACATCAAGGTCCTGCTCACAAGCTTGTTTTCGAAAGGCATTTTTGGATGCGAACTTCGACTTTATAAAAGGCCTCGCCAATAATTTCATACCATTCCAAAGAACAGGTGGGCATATTTGTCTAACTATATAATTGGATTTACTTGGCATTTTAATATTCCACTTTTCTATTTCATTCAGGTATTGTGCCCGTCAGTCATGAGAGCTTGAGGGGGTCACAAAGCTGGTGGAAGCTGGTGGGGTCAAACCTTGATTTGTGATTACAAATCAAGGTTTGACTTCGCTTTTTTCTCTATGCAGCTTCCTGGTATTTAAGAATGTCCAGCTCCGCTTTTTTGTTTACTTTATCGAAAAGATTTTCAAGATGCGCCAATACATGGTCCTCTAATAAGCATTCACTACAAGCGCCGCACTGGAAAACCGGCAAATCTTTTACGATCACAATGGTTAATTCATTAATTTTAAATGGAAGATTGGTAATGGTGGAATCCATTTCAGATCCGCATACATGGCATTTCATCAGAATCGCCTCCTTGTTTTCATGTCTTTCTCCCAGTCATTCAAATTCGGAAAATATGCCGTTATGACGCGAACATTGCATCCCTCGACATTCAACGGTTTGCCGGGTATGCCTGGGGCGATTATAAACGAACAAGACAACAGGAGAGAGGCTCATGTCAGCCTCGGACATCAGACTAAAAAGGCCGGTGATGTTTTGGTTTTGATCTCGTTAATCCAGTTCTGAACCGATTCGGAATTGATACTCACACCCGATAATTCATGCTTTTTGTTGATGCCTATCAACACGTTGCCCCCGCTTGCATTGGCAAAAGCCACCAGGGTTTCAATGACTTCGGTATTGAAGCTGCTCTTAAATTCGAGGGTTTCGCTTTCACCGGCTTTCATAATTTTTCTATGTCAATGAGGGCCATGGTTTTATACAATCCGTTCACCTGTCCTGATAATTTCCTGAACAAATGGGTCAGGATTTTCAAAATCCTTCCTCGAAAAAGAATGGGGCTCGATGCTGAAATTTACATTGCGGGTCATTTGGAGCAATTGGATATCCGCATCAAAATCGTCAATCTCGTCCTGATCCCAAAAAACAGCCAGATCGATATCGCTCTCAGACCGTGCCGTCCCCTTGGCATGTGAACCAAACATATAAAGGCGCCAGATGGAAATATTGTTTTCCTGTAAAATTTTGATATATTTTTTTATATGATCATATATCATTTGACCAGCCGCTCTTTGAGCCATTTTCTCATCTCCTCTATTTTTTCAATGCGATCTAAGGTAAATTCCCTGGTCGCCTTTCCAAAACGAGATGCCCGATAAAGAGCGCCCATGTCCGGTGCTCATTTTCAAACAAGCTCCTCATAACCGCTGCGTCCTTATCAGATTCTTCTATCCAGTATGTGATATATTGGCCCTTGCTCACTTCTCATTACCTCTTATTAAATTTTAAAACTTTTTCTTAAGCTTCACTAAGCCGCCATATCAATGACTTCAAGCTGTCTTTGCTTCGATTTTGCATCAAAAACAATTTGCTCCAGCTTTTCAGCCGCATCATCCATAATCCATGATTCTCCACACTGGCGGCATACCCTGGCCGGAACATTCCTGACCACTACCAAAACCTTTTGTTTATCCACAGTAAAGGTAGAAACGCCTTCATATAATTCCCCGCTGCATAAGGGGCAACCATGAGTGAATATCATTTTTTTTGCCTTTCCTTTCTGGTTTTTCCATTAAACCGGGATATGGCTTGATATCTGGATATGTCTCTATGACTTTCCCGTTATAAATTGTTTTAAAAACATCATTGCGAGAAATATCACGCTCCAGCATCCGGATCAGGGCATGTTTGCGCCAAACAATATTTTTGTTTTCAATGGCTTTTTGTATTTTTTTATACATTTTCCATTCAATTTAAGCCAGTGCATTATGTCAGACACAGGGGGATACAGTTCATTTTTTTGCAAAGCTTCGACGGTCTGCCCGATGTGCCAGGGACGGTTGTAAACAAACAAAATGATTGGCGACAGCGAAACCATCAATAAACATCCTTTCGATGACCGATTTTTAAAATGAATATTTTCTTTTCATCCCAATCGACATCAAAAAGAATTCTGTATTCGCCTATTCTTAAACGGTAATCAGCTAACGGGTGCGCTGATAACCTTTTAATATTACTGATATTGGGAAAATTATAAAGTCCTTCAATGCCCTTCCTGATCATGCTCAATAATTTTTCATCAATTTTCTTTATATCTTTCACTACACTCTTTGCATAATAAATCGTGAACATTTTATAAATCCCGCCAGAAGTCCTGATGGGAAATGATATTATTTTCTTTTATTTCTTTCCGCCGCCAGCCAATTTCGTCTCTTAAATTCTGATATTTAGAATGGTTAAAAAGCACTTCGGCAAAAAAAAACAATTTATTTCTGTCTTTCTCATCTAAATGATTAATTATCTGATTTTTATTAATTTCCATAGAAATTGTGGCCTCCGTGTCCTGATAATTCATTCATGTTGAGACTTAACTTTCCAATAACCGCCTCTGGCGGGGCCGATGCGGTTGACGATCCCTTTATCTTTTAATTTGCTTACGTTCTCTTTTATTTTCCTTTGCGAAATTTTCACTTTATCTGATAATTCTTTGGTCGTTATTTGATTGTTTTTTGCCATTAAGCTGACAATAACACTTTGATTTTCTGTTAAGTTATCGGTGACCTTATCGGTGACCTTATCGGTGACCTTATCGGTGACCTTGAGTTTCGCCTTGAACAAGGTAACTCTGAATCCTTGAAACACTTCTTCAAATATGGGTTTTTTTAGACCATAGTCACTGCAAATATTTATGATCCGACGGATGCCGGAGCCATACCGTTCAATAAGCCCGATTTCTTTGAAGGCTTTGGCGATGAGTTTGTTGCGGGTTTGGGAAGTATAATTATCAGTAAGCAAATCTGCGATGGTGAGATTGCCGTAAAGCTTGCCGGGGTTGAAAAATTCAATTTTATCATCAAAAATCTTGATTATACTGTGACTGCTGTCGCGATAATCTCTGTGTACGATCATATTGATCACGATTTCACGTATAGCATCAATCGGATAATCAAAACGTTCGGTGTGTTGCGGCTCTCCTGTGATTATATACTCAACCATCAGATGCTTTCTGATAAAAAACAGGATTTCGTCAACCTCGGAAAACAAGTCGGTATTGACCGAAATGCTGTCAATAATAGTGCTTGGACTTTTAAAACGTCCAACCTGAACATCGCTGATTGAGCAATAATCTTTCACAAAAAGCAAATAACCGCCAAAGGTAAGCTGCTTCTTTCGGATAATTTCCAGTTTGGCCAGGAAATCCATCGGTGCAAGTGTTATTTGGGTCTGTGCGTGCTGTTCTATCCGGCTAATGAAGCGATTGACTTTCTCTAATGATATATGCTCAATGCCGTGATTGGGGTCAGGATAAAAATCCCAGCTACTGTTAATTGTCTTGAGATGCTCGTTCGCAATTTCATCCAGACTCATCAAATGATTGGAGTTGGTGATCCGTTTGAAATACTTTCCGCGTGTCGCCACAGGTTTGATAGGATATTCAGGGACGGAAAAGACAACAACCTTTTTGTCATTGATTTCGACCAACGTTGCATCGGGTATCAAGGCCGGTGATGTTTTGGTTTTGATCTCGTTAATCCAGTTCTGAATCGATTCGGAATTAATACTCACACCCGATAATTCATTTTTTTTGTTGATGCCTATCAACACGGTGCCGCCGCTTGCATTGGCAAAAGCCACCAGGGTTTCAATGACTTCGGTATTGAAGTTCGTCTTGAATTCCAGGCTTTCGCTCTCGCCAGCTTTAACTAACTTGTCTATGTCAATTGAGAGGTTCATGTATTTATTTTTGTTTGATGGAATTTTTCGTTTTGCCGCCGGTACAATAATGGTAAAACTTTCAAGTCGAAACTTCTTGTGGCTGCCCCTGTTTGGTCAACCTATACAAAGCAATAGATAGGATTCATCTTGACATCAGACCAGAGTTAACTATGGCTAAAAGCCTGGCATCCAATGTCAGCAATTCTGCGCCAGTGCAAAAAGCGGTTGCAGCGATGATGGCATCGGGGATCTTAATTTTGCGGATTTGGCGCAAATCGATAACGACATCTTCAATAGCCACCGTCAACGGCACATAAACAAGGTGAGCGAGTTTTTGTCTGATTATGGATTCTTCTTCCCTGGTAATACCTGGAAAACCAAGCAACTCCATGCGTGTAATGGCGCTGTAGCCGCACTCTGCGGCAAGCATCTGGAGGGAAGAGACTTTTTCCAGGACAACCGGGCTTAATTTCAATATCCCTAAAATGAAGTTTGTGTCCAGAAGGTATTTAAGTCCACTCATTTCTTAACATCTCCTGAATTTTGACAGGGTCCCCCGATAGCGTGTCAGAGGTTTCCAGTCCTCCCTTCAGATCAATCAAGAACACGCCACCGACATTTTCAATCTTTTCAGTCCGAATTTTCTTTCGCAAAAATTCAGCAAAATCCAAAACTTCTGCAATGATTGATTCCGGGAAATCTTTAATTGTCTGATAAAGCTTTTCAGATGAATTCATGTATTGTTCTCCTTGTCAATCGGGTATCGGCTTCAATCATCATCCGATATTCTCTCCGCCGCGAAGCGCAGTCAAGTCCTTGATATTTCGGAACTTCTGCCGGTGTTTCCCATAAGAAAGGGGTCTATGGTCACCCATTAAAAGGCCGGGTCACCTTGAACAGTTTAGGCATTTATAGAAGCCAAGCCAATCAAGGCATCACCAACATCATGAAAGGCATACGTAGCAGAATCATCCTTGTTGAAATCAAAGCGAATGTCTCTCCAAAATTTTCTCGAATTCTTTAATCCGTATATCATACCCATGCCTCTCGATACATGCCTGATGGCCTCTCTTGGTAATCTCCTCACGCTCTTGGTCATGGGCCAGATAATAGCTTATTTTATCAAATAGATCATCATGATTACGAAACGTAATAATTTCTTCGCCGGGTTTGAACAGGCTGTCAACAAACTCATAGTCCTCGGTAATCAGCAAAGAATTGCACCCTGTCGCCTCAAACATCCTCATGTTGCCCGCAATGTTTCCCGCCACATCGATATGAAAATTCAGTGAAATTTTAGATTCATTCAATAACCGGTACATCTTCAGGCCCCAGGCCTCGGAGCGATAATATTGCTGAAGGGGCGATTTCATAAAAGGCCAGATGGATTTTTGAAGGCCATACCCATACAATTCGAGGTCGAGGCCATGACCGGCTAAATATTCAAGCGCGCAAACCCTGTTTTTGTGAGTCTTTTTTGACAGACCGCCAATAAATAAAACATCTTTTGTCTTTCTGTTTTCAAGATGATGAACAATCTCGCTGTCAAACGCAACTTTCAGCCATTCCGCATTCAATCCTTTTTTGCGAAAATCATCCACAAATCCGGAATGGGAGGATATAATGCATTTAATATTTGAAAAATCCAGATCGGTTTTATAGGGGCAGGAAATCCAGGCAAATATATTCCTGGTAATACCTGAAACCACTTTTAAAAATTCTCCATAATAATCAAACATACTGCTGATAAAGAAAACATCGGGGTTAAACTCCTCAATTTGCATCAGGACGACTTTTTTTTTGTTCTTTTTGCACGCCGTGATATTGATATTCCGTTTCCGCAGCCATTTCGTTTGCAGACGATAATCGTTGCCAATGATCAGTTTGACATCATGCCCAATTTTTTTAAAATAATGATAATAAGAGCCAAATGATCCAAAATAATCGGCAAGCAAAACGCCCAGATGATCCTCGTAATTTAAATCGGAAAGATCATTATGCTCATAAAAATCAAATAGGTACTGCTCGTAATAATCCGCCAGTATTAAAATTTTCATGGCATCAATATTTTGCTCTCTTTTTTTAATTTTTGCTTAATTTTGATGCAACCGTAAAAAGTCGTCACCCCGGCGCAGGCCGGGGTCCAGATAATTTATAACTGACCTAATATACTGGATTCCGGCCTTCGCCGGAATGACGGAAGAGGCCGTTTTTCGACTTCGAGTCCGTCAATTTTTACCCGCTATAAAATCAGCGATGCGGCCCGCAACCTTCTGGATCATCATACCCGTTAATTCCGGATACATGGGCAGGGACAAAATTTTATGCTGATAATCAAAAGCCACCGGGAAACCTTCCGGTTTGTGTCCCAAATATTCATACGCTTTTAGAAACGGGAGGGGTGTCGGGTAATGAATCGCTGCTGAAATGCCATGCTTCTCAAGATATTTCTGCAACTCGTCGCGCCGGTCGGCGCGAATAACATAGAGATGGAAAACATGTTTTGCCTGGGGATGAATTTTGGGAGCCTCGACCCCATTTATGGATTCAATGGCGTTATTGTACTCCAGCGCATGGACATGCCGCAGCCGGTTCCATTCCAGAATATGGGGCAATTTCACGGACAAAATCGCCGCCTGAATGCCGTCCATGCGGCTGTTAATCCCTTCAATCTCATGATGGTGTTTTTTCAAGGCCCCGTGATTTGCAAACATTCGGGCCTTGATTGCGAACGTATCATCATTGGTGATAATGGCACCCGCATCGCCATAAGCGCCTAAATTTTTGCCCGGAAAAAAGCTGAAACTGCCGGCAATACCGAAAGTCCCCACCCGCCTGCCATTATATTCCGCAAAGTGGGCCTGGGCGCAGTCTTCTATGACATAAAGCTGATATTTTTTGGCAATCTCTAAAATTTTATCCATCTCGGCCGGCTGCCCAAAAAGATGAACCGGAATAATCGCCTTGGTTGCAGAAGTTATTTTGCGCTCAATCAGCGAAACATCCATCGTATAATAATCCGGATGAATATCCACAAATACCGGCCGCGCCCCTGCCTGGGTGATGGTTTCTGAAGTGGAAATCCAGCTATTGGCGACTGTGATCACTTCATCGTCAGGCCCTATGCCCAAAGCTTTCAATGAGATATAGATGGCATCCGTTCCATTTGCACAACTGATGCAATGCTTCACGCCATAGGCAGCCGCATATTCTTCTTCAAACCGCTGGACATATTTGCCTTTAATAAATGCGGTTTCATTGATCACATTTTGAATTGCCCGATCGATTTCAGGCTTTATCGACTGATATTGCGCTTTAAGGTCTACAAAAGGGACTGTCATTTAATCATCTCCTGTCAAACATTTGGATAAATTCGGGATTCAATAAATCCTTTGCTGAATTTAACATAATATCCGGATTCGCTTGCAATAAACGCCGCCTGGTCCGTATGCCATTCAGGACCGCTATTGTTTTCAGACCCAGTTCTTTTCCGGCTTTCATATCGGTTTCAGTGTCACCGATCATAAAATGACCGGAACCTTTTTTAATCAACATATATTCTTGAATTAAGGTATATTTTGTTTGCCACCGGGGGCTTTGCTGATTTCCAGAACTCAGCGTATCGGTAAAATATTGCTTCAAAGATAATCGCTGTAATTCGTTATTAAGCTGATTTGGTGAACTCCGCAGTGTCACCAGGACCAGAATGAAACGTGCTGAAAGATATTCCAGAACCGGGATAATGCCCTCATGCAGTCTGTCAAAAGACAAATAATACTCGCTTTCAATCAGCGAGATCCGCTTGGCATGGTAATTTTGAAAGACCGCATCTGCCCCCGATATTTTCAAAATTTCATTTTCCGGCATGGCCTCGCATTTCGCCCGCCAGTAGGCTTCCTTTCCTATGGCATCAACGCCCGCGTCATTTATAATATCTTTATAAAGATTGTAATATCTGTCACTTACATCTATAATCGTCCCGTCCAAATCCCAGAAAAACAATTTCATCTCCGGTAGTTATCAATGCGTAGCGGCTATCAGCAAACTGGAGCAATAGCCGGGAAGCTCTTTGCCAACCTCATAGAGGGCGTCAACGATTTTTCGATCCCAGGTTTCCATTTGCCTGTGCGATAAAGGTTTCAACAAAATCCCACCAATATGAACGGGATTAAAACCGGCCTTTCTAAATTCATTTTCAAGAATTTCCATGTCATATACGCGTTTGTGACCTTTTTCCAAATCAGCCGGGGTTAATCTGTAAAAATCATCAATCACTCCCATGTGTTTTCCGATTCGTTTATGCAAACCCAATGCGTTTGGAACGGTCATCACCACCTTGCCGTCTCCGGCAAGCATTTGTTTGACCTGCGCCAAAAAAATTGCGGTGTCCACCACATGTTCAAGGACATTTGTGCTGACAATAAAATCAAACTGGGTGCTCGGAATAAAATTTTCTATAAGATATTGTTTATATTCAATATTTTTTGAGTTATTTTTCTCTTCTGCCTTTTGGATCTTTACAACAGATCCGTCAATACCGACCACCTGCTCAAAATCGCCTGCCAAGGCCCTGGTTAATGTACCCACTCCACAACCGATATCCAGCATTGTTTTGCCTTGGATGAATTTGCGAACCTCGTTAATTTTATATTCCATCAGCGTGGATTCAAATCCAATGTCTTCCGAATAAGTCATTGCTATTGAATCAAGATGACCGGAGTTGTCCATGGATGGCCTTAAATATCGGGTTTTGGTCAATCGGCAATTATTTCCTGGAGCACACTAAAGCATATTCTTTAAAACGTGAAAAAAAATATTCCTCTTCAGATGTCACACACGAATAGCTGAGATTTAAGGATGCCGCGCGAATCATTTTTTCCAAATCATAATTCCGTATCTTAAACCCTTCATAGGTGACAATACCGGTCAAATTCAAATCTGCGACAATCTTGCGGGCTGTATCTTCAACGTGGATATACTCGCGCAAATCATTATTGTGAATGGCGCATTGTCCGCCCCGGCAATATCTCTCAAACAATAAAGGGATGAGCTTAAGCTGCCTCTGCTCAGGCCCGAACACGCTTGGAAGTCTTATGATTAGATAATCCATTTGGTTTTGAACAAATTTTTCAGCTTCAAGTTTCGTTTTCGCATACTCTGATAATTGGCTCCGCAGCACGTCCGTGGTGGAAATATAAACCATTTTTGCTTTGGGATAAGCTTCCAAAAGGTTTCTTGTCCCCTGGACATTCACATCATGCAAATCATCCGCGCAGTGGCCCTGACGATGTGTTATGAGCGATGCAAGATGGATAATCACTTCAAATGGTCCTTCAGGAAACGTACCTTTATCCCGCACATCTCCTTGAAAAGGAACAGCGGTATATTCATTCATCTCAAGCTCTCTCATCACCCATTTTCCGATGAAGCCATGCGCACCCGTGACCAGAATCTTCATGAGATAGCCTTCAATATCTGGCGGAATTCATCCTCTTTGGATGCTATCTCGCTTTTATGCAATAACACCGGAACGATGTCGATACCCCGAATCCAATACATATCCGGTTTGCAAGGATTAAGCACATCATAAGGCCCGTTATACTCGCCCAAAGCCAACTGAAGCAGTATTTCCGGCATATTACAACCCGTTCTTGTAATAAAATGATGCGTTGTAAAAAATTTGGCAATATTGATCTCGGTTGGATTGGGCACGCCGTCTTTGTCATATGTAAAATCAACGCTGAAAATTCCATGGGGGGTTTTATCCGCTGCTTTAATACATTTGATAGCCAACTCATCCAACCCCGAATCGGAAATCGTAACACCGGTTCCGGTTAAGCCTGTAACACCGGACTGGGCTCTGTTGCCAAACGCCCAGTAGAGCCTTTTACGGCCCTGGGCCACCACCAGTCTCCCGTTACTCCATACGGATTGCCAGGTCACGGTATCGCTTTCCAAATGCTCTGCCGCCATTGTTTTGCCCCAGATATTTCTTGCATTAATGTGCGCCTGGGCCGTTTCGTAGGTCGGTCGTGAAAGGGCACCTTTGCCCGCCGCTCCGACGGTTTCCCGTATCCAGATGTTTCCGCCAAATTTTGAAAAAGCTTCCTTCAAATCCCCTTCATCGAAAATATCAATTGTTTCTGGAACTTTAATACCCGCCTGTTTCCACACTTTAACAGACTTCCCTTTATCCCTTAGAAGTTCGATCGTATTCTGTGATGGCATAAATAATTTACATCCCGCAGCGGATATTTCATCCCTGTGCCGACCAATGGTGAAGGCCTCGATCTCCGGCTGCGAATGTAAAAAAGTTATATTTTCCTTTTTAATAAGATACTTGATAAACGGAATATAGCTGGGATCGGTGGCGCGGGGACAGAGAAATGCCCTGTCAACTTCTGCTCTGTGAATATTGTATTTATCGCAATCAGTGCCGATAATGTAATATTTTTCACCCGTGGGGTCCGCGTCCCTCAAACTTCTGGTAAAACTCAAGGTTGAGGGGCCGCCACAGGCGGTTGCTAAAATTCTCACCATATTATCACCTTAAAAATTATTTTGGGGTTCCATTTAATATTTGTTGGGCCTTCTCTAAAATATCCACAACCGCAAGCCCGTTTTCGCCGTTGGTAACTGGTGTGCGACCATACTTAATGCAATCAACAAAATGCTTACACTCAAGGCCCAATGGCTCTTTAAAATCAACTTTTGGGATGTAGATATCACCCGACCGCTGCATCAGTTGAAATTGCCCAAAGCTTTCAATGTCGGGCAATTCTCTGATAATATGCTTCTTGTCGATCCCCTTATCAAAAATGACGAGTTTAGCGTCCGCCGATGCATCATCATAAACCAGCATCTTTTTACTGCCCACCACAACCATCTTCCTGGTTTTGCTCGGGTCCAGCCAACTGACATGAATGTGTGCGGCCCGGCCGGAAGGAAAATCAAGATCCATAAATACGACATCTTCAATCCCATCCTGCAGAAACGTGAGCCCTTTTGCCGATATACGGGAAGGCTTTTCGCCCAGCCAGTATAGAATAATAGAAATATCATGAGGGGCCAGGTTCCACATGGCATTGACATCCTGCCTTACCCGGCCGAGGTTTAACCGTTGGGAAAGAATGTAATAAATATCGCCCAGCTCGCCCTTGTCAATATATTCCTTGGCTTTAATAACCGCAGCATTAAAAAGGAAGGTATGCCCCACCATCAAAATTCTTTGTTTTTCTTTGGCAATGGCAATCAACTCACCCGCTTCTTTGGAATTCATGGCAAGCGGCTTTTCAACCATGACATGCTTGCCGGCCGATAGCGCCCTTTTTGCAATTTCATAATGGGAAAATGCCGGCGTCGCGACAACAACAGCGTCGATCACCGGGTTCTTCATCACTTCATCCACCGATTGGGTGACTTCTATTTGTGGATACTGCTTTTTTATTTTATCCAGTCTGACGGCATCCAGATCACATACCGTAAAATCAACCACATCATCCAGTTGAACAAAATTTCGTATCAGGTTGGGCCCCCAGTAGCCGGCGCCGAGTTGCGCAATGTGCAGGTTTGGCATAAATGTGTTTTCCTTTTCAGTTGATATGTTGCAAACCATTGGATTCTTTTAAAAATTTTATCAATTTGAACGCACTGATATATTTCCAGAATTCAAGAGACTCCTGCCAGTCACCATGACCGGGCAAAATTTTTTGTTCATACATATTTTTTAATTTTTTTTTATCGATCAAATCCGAATAAGCGGATGAACCATCAAGGCAGTCATAAACCCATGGTTTCAAGTCGCTTCTAAGCAAATCCACGACTGGCGAGTTAAACCCAATCTTGGTTCTTCTTAAACGGACACGATCATCTATCCTGTCCTTCATGGCCTGGCGTAATATATTTTTGGTATATCCCTCACCGATTTTTGCATTATCCGGTAATGAAAATACAAAATTGACAATGCGAAAATCCATAAACGGCATACGCACCTCCACGCCATTCGCCATGGACATCAGGTCAAAATTTTTTAATATCCTGGGGAGAACCGTTGCATGGAAATCTACATACAATCTTTTTTGAAGGCGAGACCAGTTATTTGGCATAGTTGGAAGTTGAGCGGCATAAGGTTCTATGCTTTTTTTTAGAAACTCTGATCTCAATAGATTCTTTCTCAAAATTCTGTTTCTTGCAATTTTTAAAAATTGGAACAATCTGATTCCACTTAAAAAATGAAGCCCACCTCTAAAATGGCTGCGGGACTGAGGATTTTGAATCATTTGGTTTTTAATGGATAACAATTCAAAGAACCGGCCGGGGTGGAAAAGGATATTCACATCTTTTAAGGCCGCATCAATATAATGCGGATACCCGCCCAGCATTTCATCCGCCCCATGTCCGTCCAGGGAAACGTATACGCCCGATTCCCTTTGCTTTTGATAGATGCGATATGCGCTGTCAGGCATTCCCGCGTAAATACTTTCAAAAGAAAAAAGCATCTGATTCAGGTGGTCAATATCCAGATTTTTTCTATAATCCTGAACATAAACAGCATGGTTCCCGGTTGTCTGAATTACGATTTTGGCATATTCGGTTTCATCTATGGCAGTGCCTTCAAAAGAATGAATGAACGCAATGTTTTTTTCATTCAGCCCAAGACCCGCAAGGGTAGCGACCACGGAACTGGAATCCAGCCCGCCGCTCAAGGATGTGCCGACAGGCACATCGGCGCGCATTCGAATAAGGCAGGCGTTTTCAAATAATTCTTTAAATCTTTCAGCCTGATCAGAAGTTTTTTGAGGGACATCCACCAGATGATCCTTTGTCTCCCACCAGACAGACTGGCTGATTTGGTTTCTTGTAACCTTTAAAAGACGACCCGGCAGTAAATTGTAAACATGTTTCAGCAAAGAATGGCCGGAGGCTTCAAGTTCAAAGGGGTTTTTTAATGCTGTAGCTACCCCTCGCTCGTCTATTTCAATATTCAAAATATCTCTTGCTGCTAAAAACGCCTTATATTCAGAGGCAAAAGCAAAAACACCGGCATTATCATAATAACTGAAGTTTCCCCAAAAAGCGTCATGCCGCCATGCGTAGTAGTACGGCTATTAGAGAATTAACGACGGATTTTTGTGGTACTGGGAAAAGACTACTAAAATTATCGTCCAATGCCGCTTCCG